>JACSRH010000131.1 GCA_014879855.1 Caldilineaceae bacterium
AGAGGTTGACGATCGACATGCGCAGCGAGGCATCGACCATCGAGACCGGCTCGTCGGCGATGATCAGCTTCGGGTCGGTGAGCAGCGCGCGCGCAATCGAGATGCGCTGGAGCTGGCCGCCGGAGAATTCGCTGGGATACTTGCCGGCCAGGTCCTCGTAGGTCAGGCCGACGAGGCGCAGCTTGTCATCGATGCGGGCGATGGCGTCTTGCCTGGTCTTGGCAAGCTTGTAATTTTCAATCGTCTCGAAGAAGTAGCGTTCGACCTCGCGCAGCGGGTTGAAGGTGCCAAAGGGGTCCTGGAAGATCGCCTGGATGCCCTCGGTGAACCAGACCTTCTCGTTTTTGGCCTCCTTCTTGCCGCTGTGGATGATGGCGCCGGCGCTGGCATGGTCAAAGCCCATGATGATGCGCGCGGTCGTCGTCTTGCCGCAGCCGCTCTCGCCGGCCAGCGCGAAAATCTCCGCCGGTTTGATGTAAAACGAGATGTCGTCGACCGCCGTAATCTTGACGCGCGAGAGCACACTGCCCATCGTGAACGTTTTGGTCAGGTCTTCAACTTCAAGCAACTTTTCCATGCTCGCCCTCTCCGACTAGCCAGCAGGCAACCCTGTGGTTCGACTCGACTTGCGTGAAACCCGGCATCTCCTGCTTGCAGATATCCATGACGTGCGGGCAGCGCGGGTGAAAGGGGCAGCCGGTGGGCAGGTTCGCCAGCGAGGGCGGGCTGCCGGGCACGCTTTCGCGCGGGGTCTTGTCGCCAAACTTGGGGAGTGAATTGATCAGGTACTGCGTGTAGGGGTGTTCGGGGGCGCCGAAAATTTTCTCAGTCGTGCCTTCCTCCACGATCTTGCCGGCGTACATAATGCCGATGCGGTCGGCAATGTTGGCGTGGACGCCCATGTCGTGCGTCACCAGGATGATCGTGTTCTGCAGCTTGCGCTGTACATCCTTGAGCAACTGCACGACGCCGCGCTGCACCACCACATCGAGCGCGGTGGTCGGTTCGTCGCCGATGATGATGCGTGGCTTGAGCAGCGTCGCCAACGCGATGGTCACACGCTGGCGCATCCCGCCGGAAAGCTGATGCGGGTAGGCGTCGAGAATCTTGGGCGGCAGGCCCAGCTCGACGATATGTTCCTTGGCGAGCACCAGGGCTTCGTCGCGCTGCTGCGTGCTGATGTGGCTTTCGATAAAGTCGCGGTAGGTGTCTCTGACGCGGGCCACCGGGTTGAGCACGCTCATTGAGCCTTGCGGCACGTAGGCGATGTACTCCAGCCGCAGCCGCCGGATCTCCTCGGATGAGAGGGTGCTCACATCGACGTCGGCGCCGGCGATGCGGTAGGTGACGCGGCCGTCGACAATGCGCAGCGGCGGCTCCATGGCCGCGGCCAGCGTCTTGAGCAGCGTCGTCTTGCCGCAGCCGCTCTCGCCGGCGATGCCGTAGATTTCGTTTTCGCGAATTGCCAGATCGACGTCGTTGACGGCCTTGACGGTTTTCTGCTTGCCATAGACGTCGAGGATGTAAAACGCCTTCAATCCCTCGGTCTTGAGAATGATCTCTTCCATGCGGTTCACCCAACCCCGACGCGCTGGATCCGGCGGCGCGGGTCCAGGTATTCACTGATGCTGACCGAAAGCCAGTACAAGGCCACGAAAAGGAAGATTGACAGCACGATGGGCGTCAACACCCACCACCAGCGGCCCAGCAGCACCGCCTGGTAGCTGATCGCCCAGTAAAGCATCGTGCCCAGCGTCGGAATCGAAAGGTCGAGCAGGCCGAGAATCGCCAGCGTGATCTCCAACCCGATCGCCCAGGCCATGTTGTTGATCAGCGTGGAGAAGATCAGGGGCGTGGAGTAAGGCATGTACTCGTTCATGACCAGTTTCATTGTGCCGGTGCCGGAGAGCACCGCGGTCTTGGTGAACTCGCGCTCGCGCAGGCTCAGAATTTGCGAGCGAATCAGCCGTGCATCCCACGCCCAGCCGAAGATCGCCAGCAGCAGGCCGAGGCTGATCACGCTCATGCTGTCACGGATCAGCATCGCCAGCAGGACGATCATCAGGAAGAGCGGGATGACCAGCAGGCTGTCGCTGACGAACATGAGCACGCGGTCCGACTTGCCGCCGAGATAACCGGCCACCATGCCCACCGTGACCGCAATCACGCGCGAGACCAGCCCGGCGATCAAGGCGATGGTCAGCGAGTTGCGCACGGCGAAGGTGGCAATCCAGAAGATGTCCTGGCCGTTGGAGTCGGTGCCCAGCCAGTACTCGGCGGAGGGCCGCATGTCGCGCGGCGCCTCGCCCCACAGCCCCGGATCATAGGGCGAGAAAAAGGAGAGGCTGGCGAAGACGACTGTCATGACCAGAATCCAGAAACCCCAGAAAAAGCGGTAGTCTCTGAGCAAATCTCTAAATACTTTCACGCTGTCCGCACTCCTTGTCGGGCAAATCCAATTTCATACTGTCTACTTTGTCTTCCGTGATATCTGTTCAAACGCGTAACGATAGAACGCGGAGGACGCAGATCGGGCGGATATCGGCGGATCGGATCAGCGAAAACCCGCCCGATCCGCGCTCTCCGCGTGCCATTGGCCGACCGCCTCTTGTCAGCACCATCCGCCGGCTATGAATAGCGAATGCGCGGATCAAAGAGCGGGTAGATCAGATCCACGATCAGCACGGTCGTCGTGATGGCAAAGATCGAAAAGATCGTGATGCCCATGATCAGGTTGTAGTCGCCGTTGATAATGGCGCGATAGAGCAGCGTCCCCAGCCCCGGATAGGAGAAGACGATCTCCGTGATCAGGGCGCCGCTGAAAATCAGACCCAGCGAGAGCGCCAACCCGGTGATCTGCGGCAAGAGCGCGTTGCGAAAGACGTAGCGCGTGACGATCTTGCGTTCGGTGACGCCGCCCAGCCGCGCGTACTGCACGTAGCTCTCGCCGACGACGCTCTGCACCACCAGCTTCATGGTCTGGAACCAGACGGCCATGCCCAGCACCGCGATGGAGAGCGCCGGCAGGAAGGAGTGCCAGAGCACATCCTGGATATAGGGAAGCGTAAATGACGGCTGGCGACCAAAGCTGGAGCCGCCGGAGACTGGAAACCAGCGGACGGCATAGGCAAAGAGCAGCAGCAGGGCGAAGGCAAAAATATAGTAGGGCATCGGGCGGATCACCATGGCCACGGCATCCATGCCTTGCGCCCAGCGACTGCTGGAATAGTAGCCGGCAAACGCGCCCAGCACGTTGCCGATCACCCACGCGAAGATCGTCGTCGTCAGCAACAGCCCGACGGTCCACGGCAGCGCCGTGACGATCAACGTGCTTACCGGTGTGGGGAACTGGAAGAACGAGACCCCCAGGTCTCCGCGCATCAGACGCATCCAGAAATCACCGTATTGATCGAGCCAGGTGCCTTCCAGACCGTACATTTTGGTCATGTCGGCGATGATCTTGTCCATCGCGCCGGGTTCCAACGAGGCGCCGCGCGCACGTAGCTCGGCAATCGTGCGCATGACCGGGTCGTTGGGCAACAGGCGCGGGATGATGAAGACCGCCGTGACTCCGAAAAAGATCACCAAAATATACTGGACGAAGCGTGGGATAAGATAGCGTCGTACAAACATGCGGCAGATGTCCCCTCAAGTTGAGAGATTGGAGATTGGAGATTAAGAGATTGGGGGATTGATGTGATCTCTCGCCCTCTAATCTCCAATCTCCCAATCTCCTAATCTCCCAATCTACTTTCTACACTTACTCCGCGCCAGTCGGCTCCAGGAAGGGCGTCATGTACTTGAACGGGCCCCAGTGGGTGTAGGGCTGAGTGTAGGGGTTCTCGGCGCCCGGCCAGTTCGTCCAGTACTGCTCGTCCCAGGTCACGAAACCGACATAGCCGTAGGTCGGGATGCCGGGCATCTCGGTGACGGCGATCTTGAGACCCTCGATACCGGCGTCCACCGTGGCCTGATAGTCGGTTGGGTCGGTGTTGCGCAGCTTCTCGATCACCGCGTCCATCTCCGGTGATGACCAGCGCGAAACATGGCCGTTCGTGGTGTCGCCCAGTGGTTTCACATACTCAGAGTTGTAGTGGTTGAGCACGCGGTAGAGATCTGGCCCGGCGCCCCAAGGCTCCTGCGCCGGCCAATCGCCGGAGACGTCGAAGTCGCCGGTGCCATTCAGACTGGCATTCGCTTCGGTCGGATAGGCGCTGGCGTCGATGCCAAAGCGCTTCCAGGCTTGCACCGCGGCCGCACAGTTGCGGAACCCATGATTGACGGCAACCGTACCGCTCATGCAGGCGATCTTCCACGGCTCACCGTCGGGCAGCAGCCATTTGCCGTCGGCATTCTTGCTAAAGCCATTCTTGACCAGCAGCTTCTCGGCGACATCCGGCGCGTACTTGTACCAGCCGTAGCCGAAGAGACTGCCAAGCTCGTCCGGATCCGTGGGCACTTCGTGGCCGCGACCGGTGGCGTACTCGACAATGCGCTGCGAAGCATTTACGTCGAAGGGCTGGAAGGTCTCGCCGTTGCCGATGTCCAGCGTGAACTCCTCCAGCCAGGGGATCATCGGCTTGATGAAGTCCTTTGGATAATTGGAGAGCGACGGGATGTGCACGGGGCTGAGCGCACCGGTGCCGTCCACGGCAATGCCCATGTAGTCGGCAATGTCGATCGCCAGCAGCAGCGCCCAGCGCACGTCCTTGTTGTCATAGGGCGCCCGCACCGTGTTGAAGGTGAGGCCGGTCTGCGCCGGATCGTTGTTCACGACATAGGGCCAGTCTTGCCGGTAGGCGCGGCAGGTGTCGCACTGCTGGAGCACGGCCTGAAGACCGTCGGAGGAGACGCCAAGCACGTCGGCCTGGTGGGTCAACTGCGCCAGAATTTTGGAGCCTTCATCGGCAAAATACTGGAAGACGATGTATTTGGGCTTCGGCTCGCCGAACATCATGCCGGTCGGGCTCTTGTCCCAGTCCGTGCGCTTCTCCCAGATCGTCCAGAAGCCGGACGGATCGTAGCTGTGCAGCTTGTAGGGGCCGGCGCCGACAAAGGGATTGAACTCAAAGTTCACCGGGTCTTCCACCGACTCCCAGATGTGCTTGGGCATGATCCATGTGCTGCCCCAGCGGTCGAGGAAGGTGGTGTGGAAGCGCGAGTTGGGGATATTCAGTTCAAAGGCGACGGTGTAGTCATCGGGCGCCGAAACTGACTTCACATTTTCCACGAAAAAGCTGTTGGCGTTGAAACCCTCGTTTGCCTTGAGCGTCTCCACGGTGAAGACCACATCCGCGGCGGTGAAGGGTTCGCCGTCCGACCATAGGACGCCCTCGCGCAGCGGAATCGTCACCGCGGTGAAGTCGTCGTTGTAGTCAGGGTCGCCGGCGGCCAGGCCAGGAATGATCTCGCCGGTGGCAAAGTCAACCGACCAGAGCGGCTCGTTGGCGAGGTTCTGCATACCGCGATCGCGCCATTTCCAGCCGACCCACTCGTTGAAGTTGCTGGGCGAACCGACGCGACCGGTCAAAATCTCGGCGATCAGCGTCTCGTTGCGCGGCAGGTCGCCCAGCCCAGCACTCGGCTGTTCGGCGGCTGCGGCTTGCTCACCAGCCGCGGGCGCCTCAGCCGCGGGCGCGCCAGCCTGCGGCGCCGGCGCACAGGCCGACAGCAGCAGGCTCACCATCATTAACAATCCCAACAAAAACATCAATCTACGTCTCATCTTCCTCTCCTCTTTTCTTCAAACATAGTTCACCTTAGCTCACAGGAACGATTGGCCGACACGACTGCCGGATGACAAGTCGGGTCGACACTTTATTGAGTCGGCTTTCCCAGGGTTGTCCCTGGATCAGCTTCAGCACGATTTCAGCCGCCAACCCCCCCATTTTTTCGATGGATTGGTCGACGGTAGTCAGCGGAGGATTGGTGAAGGCGCTCTCGACGATGTTGTCAAACCCCACGACAGAGAGATCCTCTGGAATGCGCAGATGGCGCTCCGCCGCCACAGCGTAGACGCCGAACGCGGTTTCGTCGCTGGCTGCCATGATGGCGGTGGGCGGGTTGGCCAGCGACAACAGACAGCGCGCACACTCGACGGCCCGGGCGCGCGTGTAATCACCAGTGGCGATGAGGTCGGGATCCTCTGGGATGCCCGCTTGCGCCAATCCATTGATATAGCCCTCTAGCCGGCGGATCGAACTCTGCAAAGCCGGTCTGCCTGTAATAAAACCGATGCGGCGATGACCTAACGCTATGAGATAGGACATCGCTTCGTTGACGCCCTGATAGTTGGTCGAGATGATCGCGGGAAAATCCGTATTCGCCTGATGCGGGTCGACGGCAACCAGGGGAAAAGCCGTGCGATACTGAGCGGCGTTGGGCGTCACGACGATAATGCCATCCGTCACACTGCCATTCAGTCGCGCCACCAATTGTTGCTCCCAACTGGCCAACGCGTTGACGTTGCGGCCAGCGCTGGCATAGGCAAGCAAATCATATCGCTGCGCCGCCACCTCTTGGCTGATCCCTTTGATCACCAGCGACGTAAACGGGTGCCAGAGGTCAGGCACAATCAGCCCCACGACATTGGTGACACGGCTGCGCAGGCTGCGGGCGGCCATGCTCGATGCATAGCCCAATGCCTCGATGACGCGGCGCACGCTCTGCGCGGTTTCCGGCGCAACGTCATCTTTGTCGTTAAGAACGCGCGAAACAGTGGAGACGGACACCCCAGCTTCACGCGCCACATCGCGGATCGTGACACCGCTCTGCAAGTAGCGCATTGACAGGCAATCTGATGATTTGATTGGGAAGATACGTAAAGACCCACACAATGAAGTGGCAACGATACTGATTACAATACTGATCACAATACTGATCACAATACTGATAACGATACCGGTATCGTTATCAGTATTGTAGTGAAAATCGAGCAGTTGTCAACCCCTAATTTCCGCCGCGCTGCGTTTCAGTTTTTGTGTAGCTATTCAGGCGCGGCCGAAATCGATCGGGTAGTGCACGCAAAGGGCGCGGCTCAGGCAGATCGTGCGCGTGCTGGCGTCAACGCGCCTGCGCCATGGGCAAGACGATCCCATCTGCCTGCACTGCATCCAGCGCCATACTCGGAGCGCCATCCGCGTACTCCGCCAGCCGCAGCAGCGCGATCACATGGGCAACGTCGGCGACTGTCTCCTGCAGGCGGGCGATTTCGGCCGCGCTGTAGGCGCCGCCATTGGCGCGCGCGCCCAGCACGAGCCAACCCACACATAATGCGCCGTAGGTCAGCCCAACGCGCACGACAATCGGCCCATCCCAACGCTGGGTGATGTGCACAAGTCGCGGCCGGCCATCCTCGATCAAGAAGAGCGCGCCGCCGATCGCGCCAAACGCTTGCACCGACTCTGTGAGCAATTTGGCCGAAACGCGGTGAAGGTCGATGATCTCGGCAACATCGCTCACCTGCTGTTCGAACGCATCAAGCCGCTGAAAGCGATTTGGCGCTTCCTTGAAGTGCGCGTCCACAAATTTTTGCAACTCTGTCCGGATCGGTGTAAAGACCACGGTCAGCAATAGTGTGGTCAACACCATGGCAAACTGTGACTCCTGTCCGGTCGCTGCAATAAAAAACTTTTGCGTCAAGGCCAGCGATGTGGCGTAGATCACCGCCAAAATACTCGTCAACGGCACATAGACCAGCGTACGACTGATGAGAATATCAATGTTCCACAGGTCGTACCGTTCAATCGAGTAGAGCAGCGTAACCGGCAAAATGCAGAGCGACAGCTGGCGCACCGTACGGCCCACCAGCCGCACGAGCACCATATCTTGCGACGCAGCCTGCAGGGCCGGAACGGCATTGAGCATCAGTACATACGCGCCGACCAACGCCACCGAGAGTGTCACCCCTCCCACCAGCCATTTCGCCTGCAACCGCTGCAACGACGTCGATTTGTGCCGATAGCGAGCGATCTGCAGCAAAATGCCAAAGACGTAAAAGAGAATAAAGAGCGACAGATCACTGCTGTCTTGTTGCAAGAATGGATATCGATCGCCAGTGCGCTCCATGCCATACAGGCGCGGCAGATAGATCTGCGCCCAGACGAGATAGCGCCAGACCAGAAGCGGCGGCAGGATCCAGCGCGACCAGCGGGGAAAGAAGCGCCCGCTCGGAAAAGTCAACAGAAAAAGGACGTGGCTGACCTCAGCCAGCGCAGAGCCAGCCGCGACCACCCACAGCGGCGCGCGCGCCTCGTAGCCAGGAGCTGTGTAAAGCATGGCCGTGAGGACCAGCATTGCCGACGTGATCAACGCCATCCGCCCGTCCGATCGCCCCTTAAAGATGAGCAGAGCCACACCGGTGAAGAACAGAAAGGTTGTACTGTCCAGGCTCAGAATGTAGAGCGCGCTGAAGTTGTCGGGCAACCCCAACGCATGAAAGCGCTGGAGGGCGTCGGTGCTCAACGTACTGGCAATGCGATAGGCGGTGGGCATTCCCGAAACATAATAGATGACGCTGACCGCGACCAGCGTGAGCCAAGCCACTCGCGCCATACCAAGACGCCAGCCATCCAATTGACCATTCGTCTTGGTGTTGTGCACGACGTTATTAGGGGTGATTTGAATACTGGATAATAGCTGCTGGTTCGTCATGATTCCTCCCCGTCGCCAGTGACTCAGTGCAGAAACCCTTTGCCGCCGATCAAATAGCGGTGAACGCTGCCGCTGCCTGCCGTTACGCGCAGTTGTCTGCTGCTATTTCACCATCATCCTCCTGCACAATACAGCAACCAACTGTTACAATTTCAGTTACAATGGATTCAGCATTCATGGGCAACGCAAAGCTGCTCTGCAACCATCTTTTGCAACGAATGGATAAAAACTATGCAACCTGACCAGCCTTCAAGCACACGTCCACTTTTCCTTGATCCTGCCCAGCCGCTTGCTGAGCGCGTCGCCGACCTCGTCGGTCGTATGACGCTCGCAGAGAAGCTCGGCCAGCTTGTCTTCAACGCGCCGGCCATCGCACGGCTAGGCATTCCGGCCTACAACTGGTGGGGCGAGGCGCTGCATGGCATCGCCCGCAACGGGCGCGCCACCGTTTTCCCGCAGGCCATCGGCATGGCCGCCACCTGGGATCCCGATCTGATCGAGCGCGTCGCATCCGCTATCGGCGACGAGGGCCGCGCCAAATACCACGCCGCGCTGCGCCGCTACGGCGAGACCGGCCACTATCAGGGGCTGACCTTTTGGTCGCCCAACGTCAACATCTTCCGCGACCCGCGTTGGGGGCGCGGCCAGGAAACGTGGGGCGAGGATCCCTTCCTGACCGGCGAGCTGGGCGCCGCGTTCGTGCGCGGCTTGCAGGGCGACGACCCGCGCTATCTCAAGACAGCCGCGTGCGCCAAACATTACGCCGTCCATAGCGGGCCGGAGAGCAAGCGTCACGAGTTCGACGCCGAGGTCTCGCCGCGCGACCTGCACACCACCTATTTGCCGGCCTTCAAAAAATTGGTGACCGAGGCAAAAGTCGAGGCCGTGATGGGCGCGTATAACCGCACCAACGGCGAAGCCTGCTGCGCCAGCGAGTTGCTGCTGGTGGACATCCTGCGCGGGGACTGGAATTTTCAGGGGCACGTCGTCTCTGATTGTTGGGCGCTCAACGATCTGCACACCACGCATGGCGTCACCGCTGACGGCGCTGAAAGCGCGGCGTTGGCCGTCAAGCGTGGCTGTGACTTGGAGTGCGGCCAGACCTTCGAGCACCTGGGCGAAGCGCTGCAACGTGGGTTGCTTGCCGAACGCGACATCGACCGCGCGGTGACGCGCGTCTACACTACGCGCTTCAAGCTAGGCATGTTCGACCCGCAGGAGCAGACGCCCTTCTCGACGATCCCGGAGAGCGTGATCAACAGCGACGCGCACCGCCAGCTTGCCTATACAGCCGCCCTGAAATCTGTTGTGCTGCTCAAGAATGAAAACGACCTCCTGCCCTTGCGCGACCTGCGCAGCCTCTACGTGCTCGGCCCGACCGCGGCCAATGCCGAAGTGCTGATGGGCAACTACTACGGCCTCTCCGAATCGCTGACCACGCTGATCGAAGGCATCGTGGCGCGCACGCCCGAAGGTGTGCGCCTGGAGTACCGTCCCGGCACGCTGTTGCTCCACGTTCCGGCCAGCCCCAGTGCGTGGACGACCATGGCCGCCGCGCGCGCCGACGTGGTGATCGCCTGTATGGGGATTTCGCCGCAAATGGAAGGCGAGGAGGGCGACGCCATCGAATCGCCAGTCAACGGCGACCGCATTGAGATTGGGCTGCCCGCGGTGCAGGCCGATTACCTGCGTCTGCTCAAGTCGAACGGCGCGCGGCTCGTGCTTGTGCTCACCGGCGGCAGCGCCATTGCCCTGGGCGACATCGCCGACCTGGCCGACGCCATTCTCTTTGTGTGGTATCCAGGGCAGGAAGGTGGTCGTGCCGTGGCGGATGTGCTCTTTGGCGCAACCGCGCCATCGGGCAAGCTGCCGCTGACCTTCCCGGCGTCACTCGACCAGTTGCCCCCCTTCGAGGAGTACAGCATGGCAGGCCGCACCTATCGCTATGCCACGGAGCCCCCTCTCTTTCCTTTTGGCTTTGGGCTGAGCTACACGCGTTTCATCTACCGCAGCATTCAGACGCCGGGCGAGATCGAGGCTGGCGAGCCGCTGGCCGTACAGGTCAAGCTGACCAACGCTGGCGCTGTGGAGGCCGAAGAAGTGGTGCAGCTTTATCTGAGCAAGCTGGAGCCGGCGCCGGGCGATCCACTCTATACGCTGGTCGGGTTCGAGCGTGTGGCGCTTGCTGCTGGCGAAACCCGCACTCTCGACTTTACGCTGTCGCCCGAGCGGCTGGCGACAGTTGACGACGCAGGCAAAGCCGCGGTGCGGCCCGGCGCGTACCGGCTGATTGCCGGCGGCAGTTCGCCTGGTCTGCGCGGCACGGCGCTGGGCGCGGCCACGCCGGTGGAAACGACGATTAACGTCATGCAGTAGAAGAACACACACGATTGATCAACAGAGGGGTGGAAGCAATTCGTGGGAAGAGTTGCTTCCACGCCTCCGTTGATCATGGAACGATGATTTCTATCGCTTGGTCCCCGCCGGCGACAGTGGAGATTGGAATACGCTGATCCAGCGTAGCGAGCTTGCCACCGTGGCTCACAGCCAATCCCAGTAAATAAATATCAGTCAGATGGTTGTGTGTGAAGGCAACGTCTGGCGCCAACAGATCGCACAGGGTGACATCGTCCGCCCAGAAGGTATGGCCGGGGTGAGCGCATAATTGGCGTAGTAGGCCCAACACCACGGCGCTTTCGCCCGGACGATTTGGGTATTGCGGATGACTGGCGATGCGCACAAAGCCGTTCTCGATGAGCGGGCAGGTAGCCCAAACATGCCGACCGGTCGCAGCAAACCACCGATGCGTCACATTGTGGTGAACGTGCATCGGATCGACTAATGCCAGCATGAGATTGATATCGAGCAGATAGCAGGTCACGCCGCTTCATCTCGCAACTGATTGACCAACTCCAGGGTTACGACGCCAGCCGTAGACTGCACCGGAAAGAGAGGCACCCCGTTGCGCCTGGGGGACTCAGGAACATGTGTGAGCGCTTGGCGCGCCAATTCGGAGAGCGCCTTGCCGATCGATATTTTTTCGCGCGCGGCTCGTTCCTTCGCTGCCAATAAAATATCCTCATCAATATCCAACGTGGTGCGCATTATGATCTCCGAACAAATGCACGCTATCCAACCCATCCAGCTCGATGCTATCTCATCACTAAAATGATGTCAAGGCATCAACATTATTTGAGTGTGTTCCGTCAATAGACTGCATTGACAACTGTCACGTGACCCATTGCAATTCGGCTATGATCAAGCCATTTGCCGACAAAGAGATACAGCAGCTTTTTGTCGGCGGCAAATCAAAACGCTTCCCCCTGATCGTACCGGGCCGATCAGGGGCGTATCTGCTTTCGATTCATCGACGGCGATGCTTACGATGTCGAGAGCACTGACTACCATTGAGAGGAGCAACCATATCGATCACAAACGCCGAACCACGTCAGATCCCGCCGACCCATCCGGGGGAGATGTTGCGTGAGGATTTCTGCCCGACTACAAATTGACTGGCAGTGGACTGGCGACAGCCCTGGGAGTCTCGCGCCAGACAATCTATGAATTGCTGCAGGAACAGCGTGCGGTTTCCCCGCTGATGGCGCTGCGTCTGTCGCGTTTGTTTGGCAACTCACCAAGCTTTTGGCTCAACGCACAACAAGCACGCGATCTTTGGGAAACCGAACGCAACGCAGAAGAAGAGTTGGCGCGCATTCAACCGCTTCCTTCTGCACGGTGAACGCTTTTACCTTGCACAGCGATTGCGCCAATCCTTCAGCACCGTCTGCGCCGCATAGTAGCCGCACATGCCATGCACGCCGCCCCCCGGCGGCGTCGATGACGAACAGAGGTAAATCCCCTTGGCGGGCGTGCGATAAGGCGTCAGGCTCAGGCTGGGGCGCGTGAAGTGCTGCAAAAGATCCTGCACACCGCCGTTGATGTCGCCGCCCACGTAGTTGGCGTTGTAGAGCTCCATTTCCGCGGCGTGACGGGTGGCACGCGCCAGGATGCGTTCGCCAAAGCCCGGCGCAAAGCGCTCCACCTGGCGCTCGATGGCCGCGGTCATATCCACGGTGGAGCCGTTGGGCGCGTGGCAGTAGGCCCAAGCTACCTGCTTGCCCGCCGGCGCGCGCGTCAGGTCGAAGCGGCTCTGCTGCGCCAGCAGCACAAAGGGCCGCGCCGGATGCTCGCCGCGCCAGACCGCCCGCTCCGCCGCCGCAATCTCCGCCAGCGTTCCGCCCACATGCACGGTGGCCGACTGGTGGCACACCGCCGCTTGCCAGGGGATCGGCCCATCGAGCGCCCAATCGATCTTGAAGACGCCGGGATTGTAGCGAAAGCGTTCGAGCTGGCGCCGATAGCCGCCTGGCAGACGGTCGCCGGCAATCCGCAACAGCCCCTTAGGCGCGGCGTCGAAAAGATAGGCGTGCGCCGGAGGCAGGTCGGCCAGGTCGTTCACTTCCCAGCCGCAGACCACGTCGCCGCCGAGGGATTGTAAATAACGCACCAGCGCGTCGGCGATTGCCTGCGAGCCGCCTTTTGCGACCGGCCAGCCCACGGTCTGCGCCAGCATCGCCAGCAACAGGCCAACCGCTGCGGTGGGCGAGGACTCCAGCGGCAGCACCGCGTGGCCGGCCATGCCCGCAAAAACCGCACGGGCGCGCTCGCCTTGCCAGAGTGTTTTGGCCAGCAAGGCAGCCGGCGCAGCCAGTGGCAGCGCATAGGCCCCAAAGAGCAGCGGGTGGCGCGGAAAATGAAACGGCGCCAGCAGGTCGTCGATGATCTTTTCCCAGTTTGCAACCAGCGCGCCAAAAAGCCGCCGCCACATGGCGCCGTCTTTACCCAAATCCGCGGCAGTTTCGTCCAACGAGCGCGTCACTGCCACCGCGTCGCCGTTCTCCAGCGGATGCGCCAGCGACACGGGTGGCAGGATCCACTCCAGGCCATAATCGGCCAGGGGCAGGCCACGCAGGAAGGGGGAAGCCAGCCCCAGCGGGTGAATCGCCGCGCAGATGTCATGCTTGAAACCGGGCAGCGTTACCGCTTGCGTGCGCATACCGCCGCCCGGCGTCGCTTTGGCCTCCACCACCAGCACCGCGTAGCCGGCCTGCGCCAGCGTGATCGCCGCGGCCAGCCCGTTGGGGCCGGAGCCAATCACTATCGCATCATAGCTCACGTGGAGCATCCCTTTCGCTATAGCGCCATCGATCGTACAGACCGCGCACTGACGCGGTCTGGTTTCACTGTCAACTGCATCGCGATGTTCTCGTGCAAACCAGCCTTATTATTTCGTGATTGCAGTATAGTTTAGGTTTATGATAGAGTGTAGAGGCCGTAACCAATCTACCTCAGCAAGCTTCAATCACAGTTAAAAAAGGAGAATGGATTATGCATCGCTTTCGCTATGCTGCTTTAACCACGATGCTGTTGATCTTTGCCATTCTGCTGGCAGCTTGTACGACAGTGCCTGCCGCACCGGCGGAGTCAGATGCTGACGCGGTCGCAACTGAAGCGCCAGCCGCCGCGGCTCCGGCCGGGGCCGTCACGGAACTGCGCATCACTTGGTATGATGACGGCAGCGAAGGTGCGGTTTTGCGCGACCTGCTTGACCGCTTCGAAGCCGACAACCCAGATATCAGGGTCATCATCGACACCGTGCCTTACTCCAGCGGCATCCTGGAGACGCTGCCGCTCCAGCTTGAGGCTGGCGAAGGCCCTGATATGGCCCGCGTCACCCAATTGGGTGGATTGTCCAAGTATATGCTCGATCTGCGCCCCTACCTTTCCAACCCGGCTTACTGGGACGAGAATTTCGGCCCCTTCTTGGCCTGGATGCAGACCGAAGCCGACGGCAATGCCATCCCCGGCTTTATGACGCAGCTTACCGTGACCGGCCCTTTCATTAACCGCACACTCTTCGAGCAGGCAGGCGTGGCCGTGCCCAGCGACGCCTCCGACCAAGTGACCTGGCAAGAGTGGGTTGCCGCTGCCCGCGAGGTCGCCGCTGCCACCGACACGTTTGCTCTGGCCATGGATCGCTCCGGCCACCGGTTGGCCGGCCCTGCAGTAAGCATGGGCGCCACCTATTTTGATGCTGACGGCAATCCCGCGCTGGTTGGCGATCAGGGCTTCAAAGACATGGCGCAGCTCATGATCGACTGGCACGCGGACGGCACGATGATCCCGGAAGTGTGGATCGGCTCGGCGGGCAGTTATCAGGCCGCCAACGAACCTTTCGTCAACGGCCAGCTCGCGATGTACATGTCGGGCAGTTGGCAGATCGGCCAGTTCAACACCAACATTGCCGACGCCTTCGACTGGGAAGCTGTACCCAATCCCTGCGGGCCGGGTGGCTGCACGGGGATGCCAGGCGGCGCGGCGCTTGTGGCGATCAATACCACCAAGCACCCTGAGGCTGTCGCCCGCGTCATGGAGTATCTGACGAGTGAAGCCATCATGAACGAGTTCTATGCCCGTACGCTCTTCATTCCTGGCCATCTGGGTCTGGCCGCAAAGGGCATCGAGTTCCAAGCCGAATTGCCGCAGACGCTAAAGTCGCTTCAGGTATTTTCGTCTGAGGTAGGCAAACTGGCGCCGCTTGCCTATGATTTGCAGGCGTACAAATACAACACGATTCTCTTCAATGCCACCCGCGACCGCCTGACCCAAGTCTTTACCGGCGAACTGACGCTGGACGAGGCGATTCAGAAGATGCAGGAAGATATCGACGCTGGCATCGCGGCTGCTCAGCAATAGCTCAAGCTGGAAGTCTGATTGCTCAGAAACGGCTCGAACAGTTGTCTTTCGATGCAAAGCCGCAGAGAATCACAGAAAGTCACAGAAAGCCACAGAGAGAATGCCCCTCTGCCTTCTCTGTGGCTTTGCATCGAAATAGGCAATTTTCAAGTGGCCGCTCCAAACATTAATACAACCAAACGTTAGCTCGGAGGCGCAATGACGAGAGAACCGCGACAGGCGTTCACGTTGCCACCGGAACGCGTCACCCTGGGCGCACGCCTCGGCCACTTCTTCTATATGATTTATGCCGGACTGATGAGCGTGATCGGCTGGGTCGCCGAGCCCTTGCAGCGCTGGGTCAGCATGAAGAATATGGCTTATTTCTTCGTCCTGCCCAATCTGATCATTTTTGGTGTATTTGTTCTGTTTCCGATGTTGCTCAACATTTATTATGCCTTCACAGGGGGCACGGCGCTTTTCCCACAGGATCGTCCCTTTGTCGGCGGGCAGAATTTCCAGCAGATCTTCAGTTGCACCAATTTTCTGGACCCCAATTCCTGTCGCGAAGATCGCTTCTGGCGCGGCCTCTACAACACCGTCTTCTATGTCATTTTCCAGGTGGGCGGCATGGTGGCGCTCTCGATGCTCACGGCCGTGGTGCTCAACCGCTCGATCCGCGGCCGCGGCTTTTTTCGCAGCGTTTTCTTTTATCCCGTGCTGCTATCGCCGGTGGTGATCGCGTTGATCTGGAAGTGGATTCTGCAGCGCGATGGACTGCTCAATGCGTTGCTGGTCACTTTGGGCATGGAGCGCGTCGTCTTCTTTCTCAACGCCAACTGGGCGGTCTTCTGGGTGATCTTCATCAGTATTTGGGCGCAGATGGGTTTTTACACCTTGATCTTGCTGGCTGGCTTACAGTCGATCCCGCATGACATGTACGAGGCCGCGGACATGGACGGCGCTAGCCGGCTGCAAAGCTTCCGCGGCATCACCTTGCCGCTGCTCATGCCGACGCTGCTCGTGGTGCTGGTGCTCTCCGTCATTCGCGCCGTGCAGGTCTTCGATCAGGTGTGGGTGCTCACGGGCGGCGGCCCCGGCACGGCGACGGTTTATGTCGTCCAGTACATTTACGAGACTGCCTTTGCCAACCAGATTCAACAGTTTGGGCTGGCGTCGGCGGCGTCGGTGATCCTGGGGCTGATCCTGCTTGTCCTGACGCTCTTCCAACTCAGGCTGGGACGGCAGTCGGATATTGCGTGATGCATAAAACGTAATGCGCATTTACATGTCACGCATTACGTCTCGTTTATTTCATGAGGGGGTGGGCATGGCGGGTGTTGGCGAATTTCTCATACGCAGCCGCGGGCGGGGGCGGTTCGATTGGAGTGACATTTTTACCTATCTTTACCTGCTGCTCGGTACGCTCATTATGTTTCTGCCGGTGCTGTGGCTTGTACTTTCATCATTCAAGACGCAGGCCGGTTTGCTGCGTTTTCCCCCCGATCTCCTGCCCTATGATCAGCGCACAGTCAGCGTGGAAGGCTACGACAAGCCTTTGCCGCTTTACGACGTGACCATGCCCGACGGCACGGTGCGTCAGCTTGCCCAGGTGCGCCGCGTGGGGCTCGAAGGCCAAATGGTCGATCCCGCTGCTCCAGGTGAGGTGATCAAAGTGGGCATCGGCGACCGCACCGAAGTGCGCGAACTGCGGCTGGCTTGGGAGAACTACACCGATCCGCTGGAACGTTTTAACTTTCTGGTCTACCTGCGCAACAGCATTGTCGTAACCGTTGCGGCCACGATCATTACACTGCTCATCAACAGCATGGCTGGATTTGCACTGGCGAAATATCAATTCCGCGGCAGCGACGTGATTTTTGTGATCATTATCAGCACGCTGATGATCCCAATTTCTGTGATTCTGGTGCCTGTCTTTTTGGTGATCACCGGCATTGGCTGGAACAACAACCTGCTGGGCGTCATCATTCCCGGCGCGGCCACACCGACCGGCGTCTTTCTGTTGCGTCAGTACATGCTCACGATCCCCGACGAGTTGCTCGACTCGGCGCGCATCGATGGCGCGTCGGAGTGGCGCGTCTACTGGCAGCTCGTCATGCCGCTGTCGGCGCCGGCGCTGGCGGTGCTGGCGATCTTTTCTGTGATGTGGCGCTGGAACGATTTCCTCTGGCCGCTGATCGTGCTCAGCCGCAGCGAACTATTTACGTTGCAGGTGGGGCTGGCCTCGTTTCAGGGCGAACTGAACACCCAATGGCATTATGTGCTGGCGATGACGGTGATGACGTTGCTGCCGATCACGCTGGTCTTTGCGCTCTTGCAGCGCTTCATTACAACCGGGATTGCGACGACGGGGATGAAGTAACCGGCGGCGCGGTGTGTGCCGTGGACGCGTCCAGGTGTGACTGACGGCGGCTCTTCAGCCTGTTGCAACATGTCGTGTATCGACCAGCAATCGTGCGCCTTGACGTATCGCGGCCCAGTCATAGGCTGCGTGATCAGTGGCGATCACCACACAATCAGCCTCAGCGAGGGCAATATCCAGGCTGCCAACGCTGCGCATTGCCATGCCCTCATGCTCGAAGGTGGGCACATGCGGGTCATGATAGGCCACGTGCGCGCCTTTCTGCTCCAGCAAGCGGATGATGTCCAGCGCCGGCGACTCGCGCAGGTCGCTGACGTTCTTCTTGTAGGCTACGCCCAGCACCAGGACGCGGCTGCCTTTCACCGCCTTGCCCGCATCGTTGAGCGCATCCTGCACCTTCTGCACCCAGTAGCGCGGCATCTCCGTGTTGATCTCGCTGGCAAGCTCGATGAAGCGCGCATGATATTTGACTGTGCGCATTTTCCACGACAGGTAGAGCGGGTCGATCGGGATGCAATGGCCGCCCAGCCCCGGCCCCGGCGTGAACTTCATAAAGCCGAAAGGCTTGGTCGCCGCGGCCTCGATGATCTCCCACGCGTCCAACCCCAGCTTGTCGCACATCAACAGCAGTTCATTGGCCAGACCGATGTTGACCGAGCGGAAGGTGTTCTCGAAAAGCTTGACCATCTCGGCCGCCTCGGGCGACGAGACCGGCGCCAGCGTATCAATGGCAGCCGCATAAAAAGCCGATGCCACCGCACCGCACGCCGGCGTCACCCCACCCATCACCTTGGGCGTATTGCGCGTTGTCCAGTCCGTGCGCCCCGGATCGACGCGCTCCGGCGAAAACGCCAGGAAGAAATTCACGCCAACCTGCCACTCTGCGCCTTCTGCGCCTTCCTGTGTTTCGTCTCTCGCCCCACGCCCCTCTCCTCTCCTCAATATTGGCAGCATCACTTCGGTGGTGGTGCCTGGATAGGTCGTCGATTCCAGCACAATGACCATGTCAGGATGCAAGTAGCGAGCAATTTGTTCGGTGGCGTTGATGATGTAGGAGATATCGGGATCGCCGGTCTTATTGAGCGGCGTCGGCACACAGATCGACGCCGCGTCGCACGTGGCAAGTGCGCTGTAGTCAGTCGTGGCGAAGAGGCTCCCGGCGGACAGGGCAGCAGGGTGATGGGGTGATGAGGTGGCAGGGACTGACGCACCCTTCTCCTCTTTTCCTCGTCTCTCCCTCTCCTTACCTCCCGTTTTTCTCCCCGTCTTCACCAGTGCTGCCAACGCCGCGGAGGGCACATCCTCGATATAGGACTCGCCGCGGTTGATGGCGTCCACTTTGCGCGCGTCGAGGTCGATGCCGGTCACGCGATAGCCGGCCTCGGCAAACGCAACAGCCAGCGGCAGCCCTACATAGCCCAGCCCGATAACGGCGACATGCGCCTCGCGCGCCGCAAAGCGAGCAATCAAATGATCCTGACCCGACATGTTTTCTCCTCCCCGTGCTGTGATTGGCACAACGGGTGAGGTTACACGAAGAAGCCGGGTTCGGCAATTTCAGCCAATAAATTGTCAAAATCAGCCTGTGGCTGAAGCGACATCGTCACAGCACTCGATACTCTGGTATACTTGCTCGCATGAAATTTGACGCCTATTTGATTACCAGCGATCTGCAGCAAATGCCAGCGCTGGCCGCCGCGATCGAGTCTGTTGGTTTCGACGGCATCTGGACCGCAGAGACCAGCCACAATCCATTTCTGCCGCTGACGCTGGCGGCGGAGCATACGCGGCGCATCTCGCTGGGCACAGCGATTGCCGTCGCCTTTGCGCGCTCGCCGACGACGCTGGCGCACATCGCGTGGGATTTACAGCGCTACAGTCAGGGACGCTTCTTGCTT
>JACSRH010000453.1 GCA_014879855.1 Caldilineaceae bacterium
TCACGGTTCATGCACCTGCGCCAGGGCTGGCTGGCGTTGGCGAGGAAACCACTCATGCCGGCATCAGCAACTGCGCGGCAAGCGCAAGCTCATCGGCAAACTCTTCGGCGGACAGGTCGAAGAAGGGGATGCCTTGCCGGGAGGCGTACTGGATGAAGGCAAGCCGCTCCATGTTGAGCCGTTCGGCGGCTTTGCCACTGGAAATCTGGCGGCGGCGATAGAATTCCAAGACGATCAGATCTTCGGCGATCTCGTGGTGAAGGCGGCCAGCAGGCGGTGTCAATCCATCTGCCATGATTAGCCTAGCGCTACCATGCGCTCGATCTCGGCCAGTACTTCCGCCAAGGTCGGCGCAGGGGAGGCAACTACATTCTGTTCATCGTCGGCATGCTTGTGGTGGGGATGGGTCGGCAAGTTCAAATGAACGTGATGTTCGAAATAGTCTTCAATTCGCAAAGCGAATTCCTTTTGCGATGCGAAGCTTATCTTGGAGTCGCACCAGCAGCCGCGCCTCACCAATCCATTCGTCCAGGTCTAGTGTTTCGGTGAACTCGTCATTGGCATAGCGACGCAAAAATTCGTCGGTGGACAGTTGATAGGTGACTTCAAAACTGCGCACGCGGTCTTCGGTCCGCCGCACGGCCAACTCAAGGAGGCGTAGTTCACGCGCCAGCGCATTCTCGACAAAGGGTCTGAGTGCTGGCGCATCAGCAGAGTGTAATGTCAGGGTGGCCATAGGTTCTTGTTGTTCCTTACTCAATGCCCAGGCAGCATTCTCATGCAAATGCTAGCTTGAGGTAACGAATTTCGACATAACTGGATGAAATTGTAACACAGGTGCAGCCATGACAACAGCCCAACCCAACCCTTCCGCCGCCCTCCGCGCCCTTGTCCTCGACCTGACCGCCCTCGACGACGGCGTGCTGCCCGTGCTGGCCGGCGAACTGGCGCACGCCGCGTTCTATGCCATCGTGCAGAGCGTCGATCCTGCGCTCTCCCGGCAGATGCACGACGCCCAGGGCCGCTCCGCGTTTGCACTCTCGCCGCTCTACGGTTACTGGGCCAGCCCCTACGACCGCAAGGTGAAGGTGAACGCCGGGCAGCCGGGCTGGTTGCGCGTCTGTCTGCTCGACGACCGCTTGTTCGAAGTCTTCCAGGAGCATCTGCTCCACAGTGCGCTGCCCACCATCCGCCTGGGCGAGGTGCGGCTGGCGCTGTGGCAGGTCTACGGCGCGCCGGGCAGCCATCCCTGGTGCGGCTACACTACGCTGGACGAGCTGCGCAGCATGACGGCCACGCCTGTCCGCTGGACGCTGGATTTTGCCAGCCCGACGGCGATCCGCTGGGGCGCGGCGGACAACGGCACGCGGCGCATCGAGACTTTACCGCAGCCGCGCATGGCTGTGGCCGGGCTGCGCACGCGCTGGGACAAGCTCACCGGTGAAACGTGGGGGCGCGAATTCGAGGAATGGGTGGAACGCAATGTGATCGTGGGGGCGGTGCGCCGCTGGTGGATAGAGAGTTTCACTTTTCAGCGGCAGCGATACAAAGGCGGGGTCGGCACGCTCGAATATCAACTGCTGGACGCCAGCCATTCGGCCAACGCTGCACACCTCAATCGTCTGTTCCACCTGGCATTTTACACCGGCATCGGTTACAAGACGACGATGGGGTTGGGCCAGGTGCGGCTGATCACGGAGTAGCCGCCATGGAACTGCTGCCGCTTTCCTACATCAATCAATTTGCCTATTGCCCGCGCCGCTTCTGGTATATGGCCGTGCAGGGTGAGATGGTCGAAAACAAGCATGTCGTGCGCGGGGTGATCAACCACGAACGGGTGCACAGCGAAGGCTATGAGACCTCGGCCGCAGGTGTTGTCGTGCGCCGGGCGGTGCAGGTCTACAGCCACAGCCTGGGCGTCAGCGGGGTCTGCGACATCGTGGAAGAAGACACGGCGGGCGAACTGACGCCGGTGGAATACAAACAGGGCAGGCGCGGCCAGTGGCAGAACGACCATGCGCAACTTTGCGCCCAGGCGCTTTGCCTGGAGGAGATGACCGGGCGCACCATCTTGCGGGGCTGTCTTTTCTACTTTGGTGACCGGCGGCGGGAAGAAGTGCTGTTCGATGGGGCGCTGCGTGCGGCCACGATCGGGTTGATCGCTGCTATGCACGCGTCGATCGCGCTGGGCGAGATTCCGCCCCACACCAGCCAGCGGGCGCGCTGTCGCGGCTGCAGCCTGGCGGAGGTCTGTTTGCCTGCTGAGACGGAGTTGTTGTTGGCGGTGGGCGGTGGGCAGTGGATAGCAGGTAGTAGGCAGTAGGCGGAAGGAGTGAGTCATGACGACGCTTTACTTGACGGAGCCGTACAGCGTGGTGCGCAAAGATGGCGACACGCTGGTCGTGCAGATTCCGGAGAATAAGGAGACCGGCGCCGAGAAACGCAGCGTCCGCGTGCCGCTGCTCAAGGTGGAGCAGGTGGTGGTGATGGGCGACAGCACGGTGACGACACCGGCGCTGCTGGCGCTGCTGGAGCAGAATGCTGAGGTCTGCTTCTGCAACTATTGGGGCAAGTTTCAGGGGCGGCTGGCGCCGGAGGTGAGCAAGAATGTCTTTGTGCGCACGGCCCAGTTTCGCACCCACGAAGCCTATCGGCAACGGGTGGCGCTGGCCGCGCGCTTTGTGCGCGGGAAACTGCACAATCAGCGCACCCTATTGCTGCGCAGCCATCGCAGCGCCGATCCGGATGCGCGTCAGGAGGAGGTGGGGGAGGCCGCTGCCACGATCGGCCGGCTGATCGAGGAGGTGGACGGGCTGGTGATCGAGCAGGATGGTCCACCCGACCTGCGCCGCCCGCAGCAGGAATCGGCGCTGGGCGCGCTGCATGGGTTCGAAGGCGCGGCGGGCGCGGCCTTTTTTGGTGGTTTCCGGCGATTGTTGAAGCAGGATTTAGGCTTCGACGGGCGCCATCGCCGCCCGCCCACCGATCCGGTGAATGTGTTGCTGAGTTATGGCTACACACTGCTGATGAACCATGTGATGAGCGCGCTGCAGATTGCCGGGTTTGATCCCTACGTCGGCTATCTGCACAGCGAGGGCTACGGCAAGCCGGCGCTGGCGCTGGATCTGATGGAGGAGATGCGCACGCCGGTCGTGGATTCCGTGGTGTTGACTGTGATTAACAAGCAGATCTTGCAGGCGCACGATTTTGCGGAGACGTTGGGCGTCTATCAATTGACGCCAGGTGGTCGGCGGGTCTTTTTGAACCAGTTTGAACAACGGCTCAACACAGAGATTGTGCACCCGGTTTTTCAATACAAGGCGACCTACCGGCGGTGCATCGAGCTGCAAGCGCGGCTGCTGGCCAAGTTTCTGGTGGGCGAGGTGGATGTCTATCGCCCATTCCAGATTCGCTGAAGGGAGGGTGTCATGGCAAAATCGACTGGCGCAACCCTCTACATCATTGCCTACGATATTCCGTCGGACAAGCGGCGCACGAAGGTGCACAAGATGTTGAGCGGTTACGGACAGTGGACGCAGTTCAGCCTGTTTGAGTGCTACCTGACAGAGAAAGAGTATCTGCGGCTGCGTCAGCGGATCGATCAGCAGTTGAATCCACAGCAGGATTCGGTGCGTTTTTATCCGCTCTGTGGTGCGTGCGAGGGCAAGGTGGAGACTGTTGGGGGTGCAAAGCCGGTGGAGCCCCTTCTCTACCTCGTGTGATATGGCGCAGAACGAAGGGCCGCCTGCGAGCATCGCAGTTGCTGGCAGGCTCCTGCCAGATGCTCGCTATGAGCGCAATGACGTTCAGGTGGCCGGATTACTCTGGTTGAGCTGGCAAGACAGGCGCGGTCTGCGCGGGTTGCCGGGCGGCGCTGGCTGGACAATGCCAGAAAGCGCGGGCGATGCTCGCAGGTGGGAGGGAGATTTGGAAAGAACGGCAAAATGCTGTAGAAGTAAAAAGAAGTCATGGAAATTTGAGACGATTGTGGGGCGCAGTCGCAAAGAAGCCGCAGCTTTTCGCCCACTGCGAGCAAGCG
>JACSRH010000143.1 GCA_014879855.1 Caldilineaceae bacterium
CGCTGTACGATCCAGCGGGCGCGGTGACGGGCGCCATCGAACTGTCCGAAGGCCCCGCGTATGGCCGTGAGATCCTCACCTCGGTGGCGCGGGGCTGGCTGGCGGCGGGCGCGTTGGCCGTGCTGCTGGCCTCGCTGGCCGGATGGCTGGCCGCCAGCCGCATCACTGCGCCCATCCACGCGCTGGCGCAGACGGCCAGCCGGATGGCAGATGGCGACCTGACGGCGCGTGTGCCGGATGCGGGCGGGCCAGCGAGCGCCCAAGACGAGCTGGGCCAGATGGCACGCGCCTTCAACCGCATGGCCGACCAGGTGGAAAGCACCATCACGACGCTGCGCCAGTTTGTGGCCGACGCTGCGCACCAGATGCACACCCCGCTCACCGCGTTGCGCACCAACCTGGATCTGGCGGCTGGCCCCGAAGAGGCCGCGCCGCAGAATATCTACCTGGCACGTGCGCAGGGGCAGGTGGCGCGGCTGACCAGCCTCACCGACGAACTGCTGCTGCTCTCGCGCGTCGAGACCGGCATCGCCGGCGCGGCGCCGCAGCGGTTTGACCTGGCGGCGCTGGCGCGTGGCCTGGCCGAGGCGCAAGCTGCGCGGGCGGAGCAGGCCGGCCAAGCATTCAACCTGATGGCGCCAGCGACGCCGGTGTGGGTCGTGGGAGAGCCAGAGCAGCTCAGCGCGCTGACCGACAACCTGGTCGACAACGCGCTCAAGTTCACCCCCGCCGGCGGCGCGGTGACCGTGCGCCTGGCGGTCGAGGCGGCTGCCGTGGTCTTCTCCGTCGAGGACACCGGCATCGGCATCCCCACCGATGATCTGCCAAAGCTTTTCCGCCGCTTTCATCGGGCGCGCAACGCTGCGGCCATCGCTGGCAGCGGGCTGGGCCTGGCCTACGTCAAGGCCGTGGCCGAACGTCACGGCGGCAGCGTCATGGCCGAGAACACTGAACGCGGCGCGCGCTTCACAGTGACCTTGCCGCGCGCGACAGGGTAAGCTGGCGGCAAAAACCGCTGCCACGCCAATCACCTCCGCGCCAGCCCCCATCAACCTGCGCGCCCGCTAAAATATTGGTCAATTCACCTGCACCGGTTATTGTACATAGTGCGGGTCAGCCACCACGCGACTTGCCGGGTGGAAGGCATGAGATAGCGATCAGGTGGTCAGCCTGAGCACCAACCTCCATATATCATTACGAACTACGTTTTGTTGAGATGCGGATCACTACAAGGAGACTGATCATGCGCGTTGGACTGCAAATTCCGTCGTTCAAGGTTCCCGGCGGCACGGCGGCAATCCGCCCCAACTTGAAAGAAGTCGTCACGACCGCGGAGGAGTCGGGTTTCTACAGCCTGTGGGTGATGGATCACTACTATCAGATCAAGGGCCTGTTCGGCGAGGCGTACACCGACCCGATGCTGGAGGCCTATACCACGCTCGGCTACTTTGCCGGGCTGACGGAGAAGGCCTGTCTCGGCGTACTGGTCACGGGCGTCATCTACCGCCACCCCGCCGTGCTGCTGAAGATGGTCAACACCCTCGACATTCTCTCCGGGGGGCGCGCCTATCTTGGCATTGGCGCGGCCTGGTATGAGGACGAGGCGAAGGGCTTCGGCATCCCCTATCCATCGACATCTGAGCGTTTCGAGCTGCTGGAGGACAATCTGAAGCTGGCAAAGGCGCTGTGGGCGAACGATGAGACCTCCTTCGCAGGCCAGCACCTCTCCGCGCCGGCGATCACCAACAACCCGCGCCCGCTCTCCACGCCCCACCCGCGCATCATGGTAGGCGGCACCGGCCCGAACAAAACCCTGCGCATGGTGGCGCAGTACGCCGACGCCTGCAACATCGGCGACTGGGTCGGCGCAGAGAATGTGCAGCAAGCCCTCGACAACCTCAAGCGGCATTGTGAGACGTTGGGTCGCGACTATGACACCGTTGAGAAGACCTCGCTCGGCACCGTGCATCTATCCGGCAAAGACACCGTGAAAGACGTCATCAGCCGTATCAAGGGACTCTCGGCGATGGGCTTCACCCACGCGATCTTCAACATGCCGGATGTCTACACGATCACGCCGCTGGAGACCTTTGCCAACGAGATCATTCCGGCGGTGGCTGAACTTTAGGGCAGAATCAGGGTGCGTTCCCGGCACGCCGCACCGATGATCGGCCTGGTAGAACCATCTGCGGTGTGCCGGGGACGTGATGTGCGGAAATACCAGGCAAGAGATTCAGGCGCCGGGTCGTGTTGATGGCAGACGCAAGAAAAATCGAAAGGATGGCGACAAAGCGCATGACAACTCCGGTAATGACGGCGGCAGGCAAGGTGCTGGGCGCACGCGACGACGCCAGCAGCGTGCACAGCTTCCGAGGCATTCCCTTTGCGACCCCGCCGGTCGGCGCGCTGCGCTGGCAGCCGCCCCAGCCGGTCGAACCGTGGTCCGGCACGCGTGAAACGACACACTTTGGCCCGCGCGCCATGCAACTGCCCGTCTTTGGCGACATGAATTTCCGCGCCAACAGCATGAGCGAGGACTGTCTCCACCTCAATGTGTGGACGCCCGATCCCTCGACCGCGGCGCGGCTGCCGGTGCTGGTCTACTTCTACGGCGGCGGCTTCATCGCGGGCGACGGCTCCGAACCGCGCTACGACGGCGCGGCATTGGCCCGGCGCGGCATCGTGACCGTGACCGTCAACTACCGGCTGAACATCTTCGGCTTCTTTGCCCACCCCGAATTGAGCGCCGCATCGCCACACGGCTGCTCCGGCAACTATGGCTTTCTGGATCAGCGCGCGGCGCTGCGCTGGGTGCGCGAGAACATTGCGGCCTTTGGCGGCGACCCCGGCCGCGTGACCATCGCGGGGGAGTCGGCTGGGTCGATGTCGGTCAATGCGCAGATGCTTTCGCCGCTGTCGAAGGCGCTGATCGCCGGCGCCATCGGGTCGAGTGGCGGCATCGGCGCGCTGCCGCCCGTCCCGCTCGAAGAGGCTGAACGACGCTGGCTGGCCTTTGCGCAGAACATCGGCGCGCCGTCGCTGGCAGAGCTGCGCGCCATGCCCGCCGAGAAACTGTTGGCGGCCACTACAGGCATGGCCCCGCACGAATTCCCCAGCGTGATCGACGGATGGTTCTTTCCCCGACCTCCTTTAGAGATGCTGGCCGCCGGTGAACAGGCGTGCGTGCCGCTGCTGGTCGGCTGGAATTCGGCGGAGATGCCCGCCATCGCCTTGCTGGGCGAGCTTGCGCCGACCCCCAAAAACTACGCGGCGGTGGTGCGGGCACTCTACGGCGACTGCGCGGACGAAGTGCTCCATCTCTATCCCGGCGCGATGGTGGAGCAGGTGGAGCGCGCCGCGACCGAGCTGGCGGGCGACCGTTTCCTGGTCTACAGCACCTGGCAGTGGGCGGACGCACATCGCAAAGCTGGCTGTCCGCTCTACCGCTACTACTACGCCCACCCGCGCCCGCCCATGGTTCCGGAGATGGGCGACGCGGTGGCCGGGCTGGCCGGCGGCGTGATCCGCGACGCGAACGACGCAGACGCGGCGATTGTCATGCCGCCGGCCAAGGGCGCGGTGCATTCGGCGGACATCGAGTACGCACTGGGCAACCTTGCCACCAATCGAGTCTACGCCTGGACGGAAGCGGATGCGCAAGTCTCCGAGTTGATGCAGGGCTACTACGCCAACTTCGTCAAGACCGGCGACCCGAACGGCCCCGGTCTGCCCCGGTGGCCGCGCGCAGATGAAGGGCCGGAGATGCAGTACATGGTCTGGGACGTGAAGCCCCACGTCATGGTCGATCAAAACCGTGCACGCTACGCGTTTCACGACCAGTTCCGCAGGCAGTAGCCAAGGCCATGCCCAAAACCAACGACAACGTCCGCGGGGTCGGTTTTCTGCTGCTGGCGCTGCTCACCATTTCCCTCCAGACCGTGGCCGTCAAGTGGATCAGCGGCGACTATCCTGTATCTTGTATCGAGAACGAAAGTAAAGGGGAACAAGCATGGAGTACGCTCGATTAGGTTCGACCGGCCTGCAGGTCTCGCGCATCTGCCTCGGCTGCATGGGCTTCGGCGATGCGGCGAATTGGGTGCACAAGTGGGTGCTCGACGAGGAAGCGAGCCGGCCGGTCATCCAGCACGCGTTGGAACTGGGCATCAATTTCTTCGACACGGCCAATGTCTACTCGATCGGCGTGAGCGAAGAGATTCTCGGGCGCGCACTGCGCGACTTCGCCAAACGGGACGAGGTCGTCATCGCCACCAAGGTGCGCGGCAGGATGCGCGAGGGGGCAAACGGCGAAGGACTGTCGCGCAAGGCGATCCTGAGCGAGATCGACCACAGCCTGCGCCGGCTGCAAACCGACTACGTTGACCTCTACCAGATCCATCGTTGGGACTACGAAACGCCGATCGAGGAGACGATGGAAGCGCTCAACGACGTGGTGCGGGCCGGCAAGGCGCGCTATATCGGCGCGTCGGCCATGTGGGCGTGGCAGTTTCAGCAGGCGCTGCATGTCGCCGAACAGCATGGCTGGACGCGCTTTGTCTCCATGCAGAACCACCTGAACCTCATCTACCGTGAGGAGGAGCGCGAGATGCTGCCCCTCTGCCGCGCCGAAGGGATCGGCGCGATCCCGTACAGCCCGCTCGCCGCGGGCCGCCTGACGCGCGACTGGACGGCGGACAGCTCCCTGCGCGCCCAGACCGACCAGATCGCGGTCGGCAAGTACGACGCCACGGCTGACACCGATCGCGAGATCGTGGCGCGGGTGGCGGCGCTTGCCGACAAGCACAGCGTGCTGCGCTCGCAGATCGCGCTGGCCTGGCTGCTGCAAAAAGAGCCGGTGACCGCGCCCATCATCGGCGCCACCAAGCTATCGCACCTGGAGGAGGCCGCCGGCGCGCTGGCCGTCAAGCTGGCGCCGGAAGAGGTTGCGTACCTGGAGGAGCCATACGCGCCGCATCGCATCGTCGGCCATCAGTAGTGCTTGGCCGGCAGCTAGCGCCGCCACAGCAGCATCCCTCTATTGGTTGGCCGATACTTGCATTTTCTCTGGTGACAACCACTTCCAAACGTGGCTGTCACCTCTGGGCAACGCCAAAAAGTTGCAAATTATTCCGGCTCAGAGAGCCTCAGTGTTCCTGGCGAAGAGGACGGATCGGCGCAAGGCTAGCGCGTATACAGCGACAAGGGCAGGTGCGGCGCGCGGTTGAGATAGCGGACGGCCACAAATCCTTCAGCCAGAAAATCGATGCGGCTGATCGCCGTATTGATGTGGCTGAAATGGAAGGCGGGCTGTTCCCCCGCATCGAGCAGCGCCTTGATCAATTGATCCATGAAGGCGCCATGCGTCACCAGCAGGAGCACCTCGTCGGCGCGATCCTCGGCCCATTGGCGCAGGGTCTGGGCCACGCGGCGCGCCCGCTCTGTACATTGCGCCATGTGTTCGTAGCCGTTCCACCACCACCCCTCGTCAGTCATTTCCGGCGGCAGCAGATAAGTTGGAAAACGGTCAAGCGCCTCCGGGCGCGTCAGCCCGCCAAAGTTGACCACACTGTCCGCACGCGGGTCGCCGGTGAAAAGGCCGCCATGCTCATGAATATCGATCCACACCTGAGGGGTCAGGCCAAGCGCCGCGGCCAGCGGCGCGGTCGTGTTCAGCGCGCGCACCATCGGGCTGGTGTAGAGCGCTGTCACCGGCCGCTCGCTGATGCTGGTGCGACGCAGCGTGTCGGTCTCCTCTGGCGGTGTGATGCCAGCGAAGAAACGAGCCAGACGCTGCGCCTGCTCCTCACCGACAGGGGTCAATTCCGGTTCATGATTGCGAGTGTTGATATAGTCGTCGTAGGGCAACGTTTCGGCCCACAGGTTGTTCGTCGACTGTCCGTGGCGGACGAGTAAAAGTCTCACAGCGCTTCCTTCACAGGGTGGGGACGACTTGCGCCATCCGATCGAGCATTTTTTCCAGATCTTGCGTACGTTCGGCGATGCTGAAGCGCACATAGCCTTCACCAGCCGGGCCAAACGCACTGCCCGGCGTGCCGACGACCAACGCCGCATCGATCAACGCCTGCGTGATCTCCAGGCTGTTTTTGTGGGTCTGGGTAAAGCGCGGAAAAACATAGAACGCGCCTTCAATCGGCGGGCATTCGATGCCGGGGATCTCCTCGAAAGCATCCAGCACCAGGCGACGGCGCTGGTCATAGACCGCCACCATCTCCTTGATGCATGTCTGCGGCCCGGTGAGTGCAGCGACGCCGGCGGCCATCGTAAAGCTGGCGGCGGATTGTGCACTGTGCGTCTGGTAGATACGCGCCAACTTGACGATTGGCTCGGGGCCGGCCAGCCAGCCCAAACGCCACCCAGTCATCGCATACGCCTTGCTGAAGCCATTGACGACAATGGTGCGGTCGGCCATCCCCGGCTCCGCCGCGAGGCTGTAATGGATGTTGTTGCGGTACAGGATGTGCTCGTAGATCTCGTCGCTGATCACATAGAGGTCGTGCGCGGTGGCAACATAGACAATCGCGTCGATCTCAGCGCGACTGAGCACACGCCCGGTCGGGTTGTTAGGGCTGTTGACCATCAGCACTTTTGTACGCGGCGTGACATGCTGTTCGAGCAGATCGGCTGTCACCCGAAAGTGATCGTCACCGGCCAGCGGGACGCGCACCGGGGTGGCGTGGTGCAGCAGAATCATCGGCGCATAGCTTACCCACGACGGGTCGAGGATCATCACATCGTCGCCGGGTTCGAGCAGCGCGGCCAGCGTGGCAAAGATCGCCCACTTGGCGCCTGGCGTCACCATGATCTGCGCCGGGGCGATGTGGTGAATGTTGTTCTCGCACTTGAGTTTGTCGACGATGGCTTCGAACAGCGCAGGTGTGCCGAAAGAGGGCGGATAGTGTGTGTCGCCTGCATTGATGGCGCGGATGCCAGCTTCGACAATGTGGCGCGGCGTGTCAAAATCAGGTTCGCCGCCGGCCAGGCTGACGACGTCTTTGCCTGCCGCGCGCAGATCGCGCCCGCGCTGCATCATCATTGTCGTCGGCGAAGGCGGCACGCCGTGAAGGGTGGTGGAGAGTGCTTTCATAGGTGTATACTCGCTCGTTTCAGGCGCAAAAGATAGATAAAACCGCCAGAGGCCAGCCACCCTAGCAGCAGCTGACATCGCAACGGCGCTGGATGCAGTGTACCATCAGATGGCTGCCTTGGCAGGTTTCCGATGAAATCCGCGAGCATCCGCCGGAGCCGTTTCATCCGCGGTCTATTTTGTTGGGATGTACAGATTACGCCCCCACGGTGAAGTCAACGTCGTAGCCGATCGGTCAGGATCGGCGAGGTGCGGGTGTGTTATACTGTCGGCGCAACCATCATGTGGAAGGGGAACGGACAGACGTGAAGCACCTATTGACGCTCGTGATTGGACTGCTGCTGACCGGCGCGCTCTTTGGCGCAGCCGCCGCGCATGCACGGACGGAGTCGCGCATGGCGCAGCGCGCGACCAGCACCCCGTCGCCTGCCGCGTCGCCCACAGCGACGCGCCGCCTCCCAGTGACGCTCGCGGCGCGGCCGCTGCCTGTGCTGATCCCCGTAACGACGACTGCCACGATCTCGGCCACTCCTCCCTTCACGACGACGCCAGCGCTGACCGAAACCGTGCGCGCCACACCCACCCCACGGTCAACCTTGCGCGGCACGCCCACACCGGACAACACACCTGCACCGCGCGCGACACCGACAGACTCAGTGGCTGCCGCCGATGCGCCGGCTGATGCGACTGCCGACATGACAGGGTTCAGCGCGCTGGCGTCACGCCTGCGCGGGCAGATCGATTTGCGCTGGCGCTATGCAGGCGAGCCTTTTGACGGCTCTTTTGTCATCGAACGATCGGCCAACGGCGGCGTTTGGCGTTATGTGGCGGATTGTACACAACCCTACGCGCCCGATGCTTACACTTACCGCTGTCGCGATACAGAGCTGACCAGTGGCTCGACTTACGCCTATCGCGGCTGCATCGTCGGCTATGGCGCGTCCTGCGCGGATGCAGCCGTCGTCGAGTCTGACCCTGTCAAGGCGCCGTAACTGTTCGTTGCGAATAGCGCTTGACGCAGCGCGGCGGAGGCTCACAGAGAAAGACGCTAGAGAAAGACGCTTTTGAGGATGATATTAGCGGGATGGCTCTTCGCAGAGGTTCGGAAGATCGGGGCAGGTCGCCCGGCAGGGGATGTCGGGCAGGAAGCGTCTCCATTCCTCTTGCGCGAGATTGCGCCCCGCGACCATACACGCCCGCGCGGCGAGATCGTCCGGCGCCAACAGCCATCGGCGCAACGTGCCATCGGTGCTGGCGGTGAAAATCATGCCATCCGCATAGACTACACTGTTGACGCTTTCCCGGTGACCGGTAAGCACCGCCGGGATCGGCAGCGCGGCGTCCAGATGCCATAACCGGACGGTGCTGTCCGCGCTGGCAGTCATCAACTGATTGCGATCCGCGCCAAAGGTCACCATATTCACTTCGTTGGCATGGGCATCCCACACCCGCGCGGCGCGGCCCGGCTCCGCCAATTCCCACACCCACACGCGCCCCCCCAGATCGCCCGCGGCCACTCGCGTTGCATCCGGGCTGAAGGCCACGGTCGATAGCTCGCGATCGCCTGCCTGCCAACGCGTCGGCGTCGCATCCGGCTGATCGATTTGCCAGATCGTGACGACCCCGTCACTGTCGCCGACGGCAAGCTGGGCGCCGTCGAGGCTGAATTGCAAGGCCGTCGCGCGTGCGTCGCCCCTGGCCAACAGCCGCGCTTCAGTGGCAGTGGCAATTTCCCACAAGCGCACCGCGCCGTCGTCGCCAGCGGAAGCCAGCAGGCGATTGCCAGGTTGGATCGCGACGCCGCTGATCTTGCCGATGTGTCCCGCCAGCGTGGCGAACGGGGTGCTCACCGCCGGCGTCCACAGATAAATGACGCCCGCGGCATCGCCCGCGGCAATCAACGCGCCGGCCGGGTCCGCGGCCAACGCCGTCATGCCGCTCTCTCCCGTAGCGGTCAGTGGGGTGTGCGGTGCGATGCCAAACGTGTCCCATGCTTGTACAGCGGGGAACGCAGCGCCAATCGAGTAGAGGGTTGCACTGACGGGAACCGCGGCCAGTTCGTCGATGAATTCGGAATTGGCCGCCAGAATCGTCGGCTCGGCGTGTGGGTTATCAATAAGCCAGATGCGCAGGGTCTGGTCGTAACCCGCAGTGATAAAGCCGTTGACGCTGGGCGCGGTGGCCAGCTGATTGATGATGTCGTCGTGGCCGCGCAGGGTGACAGGCGCCAGACCCACGTTGGTGTAATTCCAGAGGCGCACACTGGACGCGCCCAGACCATCGTAGCCGGTCGTCACCAGCGCCTCGCCATTCCTGCCAAGCACAAAGGCCAGCCCGTTGAGCACCGATGCGTAGGCGCGCACAACGTAACTGCGCGTATCGTCGTTCAGATTCCAAACACGCAGCACGCCATTGGCGTCGCCAGTCGCCAGCCAGACGCCATTTGATGAGAAGCCCAGCGCCTTGATGGGCGCAGTGTGCCCCGGCAGGCGGCGCGTCGCCGCGGCCGGTGTAGCCGCGCCATCCGCTGACAGCGTGTAAATCTGCACCTCGCCATCGTTGTCACCGGAGGCAAGGCGCGTACTATCTGGGCTGAAGGCTATGCCGGTGATGAATGACGCGTGCGTAGCCGCGAGAACACCCTGATCAGGCTGGTCGATCGGCCACAGCCACACCGTGTTGTCGGCGCCGCCGGACGCCAGCCAGCGGCCATCCGGGCTGAAAGCAACGAGGGTGACGGCATCGGTGTGTTCAGAGAGCGTTTGTGGCGCGACATCCGGCGCCGCGGCATCCCACAGATAGATCAGGCCGCTGTCCCCTGCTGTCGCCAGCCAGCGACTATCGGGACTGAACGCCGCCGCATCGAGCGTCGTCTCGTTCACAGTAAAGGTCAGCGGCGGGGTGGAAGGCGCGTCCATCTGCCAGATGCGCACCAGGCCATCGTCACCGACCGCGGCCAGGTGATGATCCGGCGCCGCGGCCAGCGCCCAGGTGGCCGTGCGTTGCGGCGCGGCCAGATCAACCTGTTGCAGCACATCGTCCGCCATCCACCAGGCCTGGATCGCGCCGTTGGCATTGGCCGTGGCAAACCACTGCGCGTCCGGGCTGAGGACGAGCGCAACTGAGTTGTCACTGAGCGTGGTCAGGGGCAAGCCGCCCGTCGCGTACAGCACGTCATGCATACTCTGTTCCACGGCATGGGACAACTGGGCGTCGGCGTCTGTATCCATGCGCAGGGCTTCGACGGCAAGCAACAGCGCCTGTTGCGGGCTTTGATCCAGCGAGAGCACAGCCTGGCTGGCAAGCTGGTCCGCGCGAATCTGGCGATTGAGTTGCTCGGTGCGGGCGCGCGCCTGCACCGCATCGGCGGCGCGCGCTTCAGCCAATGCGGATGCTTCGTTGGCGCGCTCAGTCGAGCTTTTAGCGAGTGCAGTTGCTGCCTGTTGCAGTTGGTAATTGTTGAATGACTGAACCGCCAGCCACACCGAAGCCACCATCAGCAGAAACATCAGCAGCGCGACCAGTGAGGCGCCCAGCGCAATCACGCGGGCGCGGCTCGCCTCTTTTTTGCGTTTTTCCTCTTCGAGCCGCTGCTGTTGCTGGCGTTTGGTCTCGGCGTCAGCGCTGGCTTCCACGAAATGGCGCTCGACGACGCCGTACCGTGCGGGGTTATCACGAAGCTGCGCCTGCGCCTCGGCCAACGCCTCGCCATTCAGCAGCAAGGCAGGACTGCGCTCACCATTCCACAAATCCGCGGCAACAACGAGTGGATGCTGTCGCCGCCACTGTTCGTTGGCTTCCAGAATCGGGTCGATCAGGCGGTCGTGCACCAATTCCACCCACCGCCCGCCGCTGCGCGTCTCCCCGCGCAGCAGAAAGCGCCGCTCCAGCTCCAGCACGACCGTGTTGGACATGCCGCCGGTTTCCGTGTCGGACTGGTAAAGCAGGTTGCGCGTCTCGTCGCGGGTGATCAAGGTGTGGCTGAACCAGTCGCGCAGCTCACGTTCGCTGACCGTGTGGCTGGCGATGGCAAGCACTGCGGCCAGCGTCTGCTCGTAAAAAGTCGCCAGCGCATGGTTGACGAACTCGCCCAGCCCTTTGCCGCGCGCCAGGCTCTCGACGTCGTCGGCGGTGATGGTGGCGCCGGCGCGGTTGCTCAGGTTCTCCCACAACTGCATGCAGACGACCTGAAGCTGCACCGGTTCGACCGTCTCGCCCAGCGGAGAGGCCGCCCCTTCTTCATGACCTGCTGCCATCTGACGCAGGTTGTTGACCAGATTCTCGGCCACGCCTGGCTCGAAAGGACGCCCCCCCAGCTCGGCAGGGCTCTTGACGGCTTCGAGCGCCGCGGCCGCATCCATATATCTCAATCGGTACCGGACGCGGATGCGATGCGGCAACAACCGGGCATAGGAGTCCAGCTCGGCAATGTAATCTTCGCGCATCGTGAGCATGACCCACAGATGTGGATCATCGGCCAGGGCTTGGCTCAATTGACGGAAGAAATCCTCGCGCTTTTCCCAATGATCTTCGTAAGTGGTGAAGATCTCCTCGAACTGATCGATGATCAGCACGCGGTCGGGGCGCTCCGGGTCGGCGGGATGCGCGGCCAGATAGGGCGGCAGCCGTTGTGCGGTCAAGGCCCGATAGTCATCGCGCCCCTGGTCGAGATCGCGCAGCAAATTAAACATATAGACATTGTCGATCGCGTCGAGTGCGATCTCTGCGGGAAACTGGCCGCCGGCGCGCGCTTTGCCCAGGATGTCAAAGCCTTCCGCGCGCAGAGCAGGCAGCAGGCGCGCATTGATCAACGAACTCTTGCCCGCGCCGGATGGCGCGTAAAAGAGCACGATCCGGTCGGAGATAACCAGCGAGAACAAGTCGGCGCTTTCCCGGTCGCGGCCAAAAAAGAGGCGACGTTCGCGTTCATTGTCTGCAAAAGGGCGCGGGCCGATGTAAGGATTTTGGCGGCCGGACGCCTGCACCGCTACTTCGCTGTCATCGGTCGGTTTGGCTGTCATGCTTATCCACCTTGCCAGGCGCTCCAGAGTTGCTTGAGAAAGCTGAGCGTGTCGCCCCAGTAAATGTCGAAGCGGTATTTGTCCTGCGCCAAATACATCTGGATGTATTCCTGAAAGCGGGCGGAGTCTAAAATTTCGGGCATGTCGTGCGGGTCGAGCTGAATCGCCACGCTGCGCGGGCGGCGCGGCTGGTCGCGGATCAACTCCTGCAGGATCACGCGCATCTCCCAGGATTGCACGTTATAGCCCAGGAGCAGCAGGATCGTGCTGGAGATAGCGTTGCGGACGGCGTTGGGCATCTTGCCAATCTCGCGGAAATCGTGGATGACATTGCCGATAAAGTCAAGGTTATCTTCTTCCGTCAGCACCAGCGAATCGGGAAACTCATCCAGCCCGTGCAGATGATAGACCAGCGGCTCGTCCGTCGTCGGCTGAAAATCCGGATTGTAGTGATATTTAGGCGGGACGATCTCTTCCAGGCTGGGGTGCCAGTTGTACACCTCGGTGCGCGGGCGTTTGTTGAGGTTGCGCAGCGCACTTTCCAGCAGCAGATGCGGACTGGTGGTCAGGTAGATGGGCATGTCGAAGGCCGCCAGCAGGTTGAGTGGGTTCTCGGCATCGCCTGCGGGTGGATAGCCAAGCCGGTCGCTGACCATCTGCGAAAAACTCAGCCCCCGCTCGCGGCGCACCTGGTCGAGCAAAGCGCTGTCCAGCGTGGCGTCCTGCTCGGCGCCGGCGAGATAGCGCTGCTTTAGAAACTGAAGATACTCCGTCTTGGCGCGGTACGCATCCCGATAGGTGACGCTCAGATATTGCGCCACCAGAGCAAGGTTGGCGTCCGCCAGCGGATAGCCGCCGGTCTTTGCCCACTCGGCCGCGACTACTTGGTCAGGGAAGAGCGCCCCTAAGATCAATTGATTGCTGATCACCGGCGTGCACTTTTTGCGGTTGATCTGGTCGGCGATGTAATTCCAGGAAATCTCAGTGTTTGGCATCGTAGCTTCTCCGCAGGTGGGCGGGTGATCTATGCCTCACAGGCAACGCGAAAGCCGACATTGGCAAAGCGTGCGTCGGAATGAACGAAGATGCGCGCGCTGCACGTCAATAACGTCGGCGGATCGTCGAAGGCTCCTCCGCGGCAGATGCGCAGTTCGTTGGCGCGTTCAGCCGGCTCGTCGCGCGCGTCCTGCTGATAGGGATAGACAAAGCTGGGCTGGCGTACATCCTCGCCCCATCGCGTCGTCGTCCATTCGCGCACGTTGCCGGCCATGTCACAAACGTTATAAGGGCTACATCCCTCCGAAGACGCAGTGACGGGTCGTGTCTGATGGCCCCCGGTGTTGCAATAGGCTGGCGTCGGCGCTTCCTCTCCCCAAGGATGGGTGCGCGTGTCGCGCCCGCGCGCGGCTTTTTCCCACTCCGCTTCGCTCGGCAGCCGGTAGCTTCTGCCGCTTTGCGCGGAGAGCCACGCGCAATACGCGGCAGCGTCATGCCAGGTGATCCCAGCCACCGGATGGTCGAGCCGGCCGGCAGGCGGCGTCGTGAAAAGCCAGTTGGCTTGCAGCGGGCGGCGCTCCTTGTTTTGACGCACAAAGGCCGCGTATTGCGCGTTGGTGACCGGATACTTGCCGATCGAGAAAGCCGGCAGCGTGACCAGATGTTGTTGCCACTCGGGCAGCGCATCCGCAGCGCCCATCGTAAAGACGCCGGCAGGAATGTGCACCACTTCCGGCTCAAACGGAAGGCGTGGCGTGGGCGACGGATGCGACGCCGCCTCGCCTGACACCGCCGCGGCTTGCCCGCTCCCGGGTTGCATCGTCACCAAACGATTGTCCGCGGCGCGCGTAAAAATCACAGGCGTCGCCCAATCCGCCATGCTGCCTGGGTCGAACAGCGCCTTGCGCGCCTCGGTGACCGCGGCTTCCGCGGGGTAGCCATCGGCCACCGCACGGTAGAACTCCTGCGCCAGCAGCGCCGCGCGCACGTTGACAATGTCGAACTGCATCGCCACCACGATAGGGATGCCCAGCCGCACCAGATGCTGCGCCGCGCCCTGAAATGCGTCGCGCTCATCGACGCGTGCGCCCCGACACGCATTGAGAAAGATCAACCGCAGGGGACGATGCCCTTCCAGGATCACACCCAACGCTTCGACTTCGACCAGCGCGGCCTGACCGGCTGCGTCCTCGAAGACCAGGCCGGCCTGCTGGGTGGCGGCGTCAAACCATCCGTGCCCGATAAAATGGATCAAGTGGACATCCTGACGGCGCAGATGGCTGCGCAGGGCGGCTACGGTGGGCGCCGCAAGCCGTTCCAGCGTTACCGCGCCAGTGGCAACCAACGGCGCAACGGCTTCCTCCATCAATCGCCATTCGTTTTCCACCTCCAGCCGCGGGGCAAGATCCGCGGGATCAGCAAGCACGCACAGCATTGCCAGCGGCGGTGTGACGGGCAGGCGCGGCGCGGCTTCGCTCAGCGCCATGTAGCGCACCACCGGCGTCGAACTGGAAAGCGCAAGAAAGCGGTTGAGCTTTGGCGCATAGACCAGCTCCCAGGGCAACGTCGCCAACTCCGGCGCGTCAGTCAGGTTGAGGCGAATGCGCAGATTGTGCCCCTCCCGCTTCACCGCGTCGATGCTGCGCAGCAGACAAATCTCGACATCGCCTGCAAAAAGCGCGGCATACAACGTGCTTCCCCACTCTCTGACCAGACCCGGCGCGAGCTCATCCACCTGCCAGCCCGCCAAGATCGAAGCCTGGATCGTCTCAAGCTCCGGCGTCATCACAAGCGCCGCCAGCGCCTGGCCCGCGGGCGAGTCGATGACGCGCACCCGGTGGCCGCTTTCCGCACGGTCGATCAGCAGATCAAAATCCTCGTAGATTGGGGACATAGGCAGCAGATAGTTTCGTTGACGGCAATTGAAGCATCGATCAATAGATTACTATAAGCAACTGACGCTGTAAAACAGTTTTTCTGAAACCAGCCGTCAAGTGCAGGCGCGGCTTCGAACAACGCGTGTTTTGATAAGAAACTGTTTGAACAGGCGTCCATACCCTTGCAGGGCACAATCGAAAATGAGAATGCCTTTGCGCCTCTGCTTCTTTGCGCCTTTGCGTTAATAAATTATTTTCAAGTCAGCCTCTCAGGCGCAGGGGGCGTGTGATCTGCGGCCGCGCCTATTTAGTGAGAAAGGAGTCGCTGGCGGGTTCAAACCCGGCCGGCAAGGGCGCCACATAGGCTCGCGCGACGCCAAAGATCGTCGCTGGCAATTCGATCCTGTGCGCGTGCAACATCAGTCGCGGCGCGGACTCGGCCACGCCGTACAGCCTGTCGCCAAGCATGGGTGCGCCAAGAGCGCTTAGATGCACGCGGAGTTGATGCTGCCGCCCCGTCTCCGGGAAGAGACGCACCCAGGCGCGCGCGGCTGTCGCCGCCAACACGACATAGCGGGTGCGTGCGCGCTGGCCGCCTTTTTCGGCGATTTCCATGCAATCGCGGCGACGCTGGCTGGGACGAAGGGGCGCGTCGATGACGCCGCTCGCCGCCAAGCGATTGGGCGCCGCGACGACGGCCCGGTACTCTTTGACGACCAGCCGCGCCTGGAAGGCTTGGGCGAGCAGCGCGTTAATAGTCCCACCGCGCGTCAACAACACAACGCCCGATGTATCGCGGTCGAGACGGTGAAAAAGGGTGAGCGGGCCAAAGCGTTCATGGCTAAGTTGCAGCAGCGAAGGGCGATCCAACCCGCGTTTGGGTTCGGAAAGCAGGCCGGCCGGTTTGTCCACGGCAATCAGATCGCCCTCATCGGCGATCAACCAGGCAGGGTCAAAGCGGCCAGGTTGGTCGGGCAACTGCTCTGGCGCGGCGAGCACCGCGATAGCGTCGCCATGCTTGACCTCCCAGGAGGCCAGCCAAACGATGCGCCCGTTGACCTGCACTTGGCGACGGTTGATCAATTGTTGAATGGCCTGGCGCCCGCTTTGGGGATAGCGGGCGCGCAGGACGCGGTCGAGCCGTTGGGAGCCGGCCTGGTGGCTGACGATAAAGCGATCGAACACGCTCGCTTACCTGGCCAATACGTCGGCCAGCGCAGTGCAGAGATAATCCATGTTGTCCTCGGTCATGCCCGCCACGCTGATGCGGCCGGAACCGACGACGTAGACCGCGTGGCGCTCGCGCAATGTCTTGACCTGCTCTGGCGTCAGGCCGGAAAACGAGAACATCCCGCGCTGCCGAGCGATAAAAGAGAAGTCCTGGTCGACGCCCTTCTCATGCAGCGTCTCAACAAAGAGATGGCGCATGGTGTTGATGCGGTCGCGCATCTCGCGCACTTCGGCTTCCCAGGTTGAGCGCAGGGCCGGGTCGTTCAGCACCGTGGCGACGATGGCCGCACCGTGCGCCGGCGGGTTGGAATAGTTGGCGCGGACCACGCGCTTGATGTGGCTCAGCGCGATGGCGGCCGCGTCCGGCGTGGCGGCGATCAAGGTCAGTGCGCCGACGCGTTCGCTGTACAGCCCAAAGTTCTTGGAATAGGAACTGGCGATCAACAAATCCGGGCAGTGGCGTGTAAGCTCGTTTAGTCCTGTTGCGTCTTCGTCCAGACCGTCGGCAAACCCCTGGTAGGCAAAGTCCACAATGGGCAACAGGCCGCGCGCCGCCACAACTTCAGCAATGGCGCGCCATTGTGTGCGGTCGAGATCGACGCCGGTGGGGTTGTGACAGCAGCCGTGCAACACGACCGCATCGCCCGCCGGTGCAGCGTGCAGCGCGGCAAGCATAGCTGCGAAATCGACGCTATTGTGCTGCCTGTCAAAGTACGGATAGGTTGCGGTCTTGAGTCCCGCGGCCTGGAAAACATTCGGGTGGTTGGGCCAGGTGGGATCGCTGAGCCAGACGGTCCTGGCGTTTAAAGTTGAAGCGATAAAATCAGCCGCGACGCGCAGTGCGCCGGTGCCGCCTGGCGCCTGCGCCGTCACCGCCCGCCCCTCGCGCAGGACAGCATGGTCGGCGCCCAACAGCAACGCCAGCGTCGCCGCGTCGAACTCGGCGTTCCCTTCGATGGGAAGATAATTCTTGGTCTGCTCGGTGCGCAACAGCACCTCTTCGGCGCGCTTGACCGACGCCAGCACCGGCGTGTGTCCTTGCGCGTCTTTGTACACGCCCACGCCCAGATTAACTTTGTGGGGATTTGGATCTTTTTTGAACGCCTCAGTCAAGCCGAGGATTGGATCGGGGGGAGCAGCCACCAGTGAATCAAACATAGCCAACCTCTTTGGATAAGATGAACAATTTGTCAATGCCTGTGCGCCACGCCGCGGCTGCTGGCTCCACCCTGAACCAGCTTTATAAATTTGGTATCATATCATGTGGTTGGCGCAACGGTGACATCGATCCAATTTTGCAACGATGTTTCTCTGTGCTGCTTTATGCAGAAAGTTCTATTTGACAAACAGCGGCACAATCTGAAACTGTTCAACATCCACCAATCCCTGGTCCGTAAGTTTCAATTTAGGGATCACCTCCAGCGCCATAAAGCTCATTGCCATGAAAGGATCGTGCAGCGGCGAACCGAGCGCCTGCGCCGCCACAATCAGCGCATCGTAGCCGCGACGCACCTCGGCGATGGGGCGATCGCTCATCAGGCCGGCGACGGGCAGTGGCAGCAGCGCCAGCAGTTTGCTGCCTTCCGCCACAGCCAGCCCACCACCCAGTTCCGCCACGGCGCGCGCGGCCGTCAGCATCGAAGCGTCATCGGCGCCAATGACGACGAGATTGTGGTGATCGTGAGCCACCGTACCCGCCATGGCGCCGCGGCGCAGCCCAATGCCCTGGATGAAGCCAAGCCCACTCGCGCCGCTGCCTTTGTGTCGTTCGATGACGGCCATCTTGAGTACATCCTGTGACGGATCTGCGACTGCGTAGCCATCCTGCACCGTCGCCGTCAGAATGCGCTCTTCAGTGACCAGTTGGTTCGGCAGCGCGCCGATCACGCGCACCTGGCGCCCGGCAGCGGGGATGCGCAGATCGATTGACTTCCAGTCTACGTGGACGGCGCCACCTAATGTAGACGGAATGGCCGCAGCTTTGGGCAGGAACGCTTCCCGCATCACGCCGTTTTCGGCCGCCAGCCGCCCGTTTGCAAAGACCAGACGCGGGCGTAAGTCTTCCAGGTGGTCAAACACGATTAAGTCGGCGCGACGCCCGGGGGCAAGCGCGCCGCGGTCGTGCAGGCCAAACCATTCCGCGGTGTTGAGCGTGGCCATGCGCAGCGCCGTGACAGGCGCAACACCGAACCGAATCGCCTCGCGCACCATGTAATCGATCGTGCCCTGGTCGATCAGGTCGCTGGGGATGCGGTCGTCGGTGCAGAAGCAGATGCGCCGGCTGTTCTGCTCGGTGATCATCGGCAGCAACGTATGCAAGTTGTGGGCGTTGGTCGCCTCGCGAATCAGGATGTACAGCCCGCGCGCCAGCTTTTCGCGCGCCTCGGCGATGGTGGTGCATTCATGTTCGCTGCCGATGCCGGCGGCCACATACGCATTGAGCATTTTGCCGGAGAGCGCGGGCGCGTGCCCATCGCGCGCGCGTCCTTCGAAGGCGGCAAGCTTGGCCAGCATCGCGGGGTCGCCGTTGACCACGCCCGGGAAGTTCATCACCTCCGCCAGCCCATGGACGACGCCTTCGTCGAGCAGTTGTGCAAGCTCGGCGGCGGCGAGCGTGGCGCCACTGCTCTCCATGTGCGTCGCCGGCACGCAGGAGGAAGCCATCACCACGACGCTCAGCGGCAGACCAACACTACTCTGCGCCATGAAGCGCACCCCGGCGACGCCAGCTACGTTGGCGATCTCGTGGGGGTCGGTAACGACCGTGGTCACGCCATGCGGTACAACCGCCTGGGCAAACTGGGCGGGAATGCAGAGGCTGCTCTCGATGTGCACGTGTGCATCGAGCAAGCCGGGCGCAACGAAAGCGCCGTCCAAGTCGATGATTTCGCGTCCGGCATAGTCCATGCCCACCCCGGCGATCAGATCATCTACTACTGCGACCTCCGCCTCTTCGATCTCGCCGGAAAAGACATTCACTACGCGCCCGCCGCGCAACACCAAATCCGCCGGGCGATCGCCTCGCGCTACGGCCAACAAAAGACCTTTATCCATAACGATGTCACCTTTCCAAGACCTAATTGTAAGCGACAGTGACTGTCAGCAGTGACTGTCAGCAGTGACTGTCAGCAGTGACTGTCAGCAGTGACTGTCAGCAGT
>JACSRH010000051.1 GCA_014879855.1 Caldilineaceae bacterium
CGCCATCGCGCTGCCGTGGGGCAGGCAGAGAAAGAGCAGGTCGCACGGCTGCACCTCCTCCGCGCTGACAAATTGCAGCTTCGTGCGCCCGCGCAGGTTCGGATGCGTGAAGTGCACGAACGCGCCGGCATTGCGCTCGCTCGTCACCTGCTGCACGCTCACGTGCGGGTGATCGAGCAACAGGCGCAGCAGTTCGCCGCCGGTGTAGCCGCTGGCGCCGATGATGGAGACGGAAATTGATTCATTGCTCATGCTTGCTTTTACTCTTCCTAAAGCGCTTATTTTGCCTGCAACTCGATCTGCACGTCCGGCAGACCTTCGGTGTGAGCAGTCAGGGTGATCGCGCCTGGCTCGCCGTTGCTGCGCACCACGGCCAGCAGGCGTCCATGATGCGCGCTGCGCTGATTGCCGACATAGGGTTCTTCCGAGAGCGGGTTGCCCGTGCCAATCGCGAGCAGCTCACCCGCGCCGCCCACGGTTACGGTGATCTCAGGCGCGCCATGCTTGACCAGCGTGCCGTTGCGATCCAGCACGGCAATCTCCACATAGGCGATGCTGCCGGTGTCTGCTGGAATCACGTCCCGGTCGGCGGCAAGATGCAGCCTGGCTGGGGCGGACGCTGTCACCAGTTGGAAGCGTCCGGTTTCCTGCCCGCCCGTGTATCCAATCGCCTCAATCGTGCCCGGCTGGTAGGCAACCTCAAAAGTGGCTTTGTTCTTGACCGCGGCCCCCGCGGGCTTGCGTCCCACCGCCTCGCCGTTGATGAGCAGCGCCACCTCGTCGTCGATGGCATAGACATCGACCTGGACAGATTCGCCCTCCTGGCCAGGGAAGGTCCAGGCGTCGAGCACCGGCTCCCAGGCCCACGGCGTAAAGGCGAGCTTTTTGCCAAACAACTCTGGAGGAAGCACGGCGATGAATGGATCGGTGCGCACGCCCCACAACTGTTCGCGGTAATAGGATTGCGGCCGCTTGACGCCACAGAGGTCGAAGTCGCCGCAGCCGTAAAGGTGATAGGGATAGGGCGCGCCCATCGTCACCTTGTCGTCGAGGGTGAACGCGCCAAAGCCAGCTTCGCCGATGTAGTCAATGGCGATCCAGAGAAAATCGCCAAGCACATGCGGCAGGCGCGCGGTTTCCGTCCAGAAATCGTACGACCGGTGCCCCCAGGTCTCGGTGCCGATGATCACGCGATTGGGGAACTTTTCCCCGTCCACCGCATAGCGCTGCACCAAATAATTGTAGCCGACCACATCCAGCGCCTTACAAAAGGGCGCGGTCGCCAGCGCCCAACGATCCTTTTGCGGATCTGCTGCCACGGGCGTGGGTTCAAAGGCATTGTTGATGTTGTCCGCCGCCATCAGCGCAAAGACATCGAAGATCAGCGCCGATGTGACCGGGCGGCTGTTGTCGAGCGCGCGCACGAAATCGGCCTGTTGCTGCGCCAAGGTGGCGCCGGCCGGCGAACCCAACGCCTCAATAATCTCATTGCCGATCGACCAGATGATCACCGAGGGGTGGTTGCGGTCGCGCTTGACCATGGCTTCGGTGTCGCGCTGCCACCACTCCTGAAAATGGAGGTGATAGTCGTTGGGCGTCTTGGCCGCGGTCCAGGCGTCGAAGGTTTCATCGATGACGAGCATCCCCAGACGGTCGCAGGCGTCCAGCAGCGCTGGCGCGGGCGGGTTGTGCGCGCAGCGAATGGCGTTGTATCCGGCCGCTTTCAGCAGTTCCACTTTGCGCTCCTCGGCGCGGTCGAAGCTGGCCGCGCCGAGCGGGCCGTGATCATGATGGATGCAGCCACCCTTCAGCTTCATCGGTGCGCCGTTCAGACGAAAGCCATTTTCGGCGTCCATCGCGAGCGAGCGGATGCCAAAGGTCGTGCTCTCCGTATCCACCACGCTGCCCCCCACCAGCACTTCGCTGCGCAGCGTGTACAGCGTTGGCTCTTCGACCGACCACAATTTTGCAGCGTTGACCAGCAGCGTCTGCTGCACCGGCGAAATCCTGGTTGCGTACTCCGCGCGGGCGACTTCCACGCCGTCTGCGTCCAGCAGCGTGCTGCGCACCACCGCGCCTTCCAGGCTGTCCAGACCGGCCAGCTCGGTGGACGCCTGCACGACGGAGAGATCTGCGCCCACCACCGGCGTGGTCACGAAGACGCCCCAGGGCTGGATGTGCACGGCCCCGCCCACGCGCAGCCAGACATGCCGGTAGATGCCGGCGCCTGTGTACCAACGGCTGTTGGGCTGGGCGGTGTTGTTGGCGACAACGTTGATGGTGTTTTCCTGACCGTACAGAAGATAGGGGGTGAGATCGACCACGAAGCTGGAATAGCCGTACGGTTGCCGCTGCACCAGTTGGTTGTTGATCGAGATTTCGGCGTGCATGTAAACGCCCTCGAACTCGAGCTGCACGCTCTCTCCTTCCCACTCCACCGGCGCCAAGAATTTTTTGCGATAGTTCGCCACGCCGCCCGGAAAGTATCCGACATGGGCGCCGCCTGTATTGTCGGCAGCGCGTGGCTTGCCGATCATCGCGTCGTGCGGCAGGTTGACCGGCTGCCAGGGTTCTCGCGAAAACATCGCCATCAGCCCCCAGGCTTCTGAAAACTCCCACCCTTGATCAAAATTTTGTTTCTTCATGGAATGTCCTCCTGACAAGCCAAGGATTCGCTGATTAAAGCCGCCCGCAGCGCCGCCAGACTGCGCACAACGAATGCCTGGGAAACGGGTGCGCCGGGCTGAAATTGTTCGAACGCGTGGTAGGCGCCCTCGACGACATAGAAGGCGCAGGGCACGCCCGCTTCGCGCAGGCGCTGTGCGTACGCGGCATTCTCCGGGTAAAACAGATCCAGGTCGCCGACGCCGATCCACGCCGGCGGCAAACCAGCCAGGTTCTCGCGGCGCGCGGGCGCCGCGTACGCCGGCGCAGCGTCCAGGCTGGGCTGGCGCCCCAGATACGCCGACCAGCCCAGCCGATTCGAGGCGGGCGTCCACACAAACTCACCGCGGCCCGCGTGCCCCGCCTGGAGGGTGGTGCGGTCGTCCAGCATGGGGTAGAAGAGCAACTGGAAGCACGGCGTCACCTCGCCGCGATCGTGGGCAAGTTGTGCGAGCGCCGCGGCCAGCCCGCCGCCGGCGCTCTCCCCGGCAACGGCGATGCACGCCGGATCGATGTCCAGCGCGCCCGCCTGCGCCTGCATCCAACGCAGCGCGGCGTAGCACTCCTCCAGCGGGCCGGGGAAGGGCGTGTCCGGCGCCAGGCGATAGTCCACGCTCACGACGACGATGCCCAGTTCACGCGCATAGCGCGCACACGCGGCGTGGAACATTTGCGCGGCGCCGATGATGTAGCCGCCGCCGTGGATGAAGAGCAGCGCGGCGGCCGGTTTCGACAGTGTGGGGGGACGATACACGTACACGGGAACATCCGACTCGCCGGGCGGGCCGGGCACGCGACGCAATTCGACATCCACATCGGCCGGTGTGGGGAAATCCACCGCAAGGCTACGGATAAGCTTCGCAAGCGTAGGCGTGAACGCCGGTGTGCGCACGCGCAAGAGCGGCGCGCGCAGTTCCGGGTGAAGCCGTGCGTAGGAAGTCGCCCGTTTGGTGCGCAGCCATGCCCCTGCCGCGCCCAGCGCAGTCAAAACGATTCCCCAGCCGATGAGTTTTCGGATATTCAAATTGATGCTCCTTGAAAGGATCAATAACATCCCCGGCACGCCGCACCGAACATTGGGTCGTTCGCCACTTCTGCGGCGTGCCGGAGACGTTATTGGCTAGTACAAGTGGGCGTAAGTAAGCCAGTAGTCAGAAACCGAGTTTTTTGGAAAAACTCGGTTTCTCCGCACCACACCAACCGTCGGCCAATCTGCGCCCGTGTGTACTAGTTCAATGCCTCGACCGCCGCGCGTTCGATCACCAACCCTTGCTGATAGCGCGCCATGAACGTGGCAAA
>JACSRH010000457.1 GCA_014879855.1 Caldilineaceae bacterium
GTCACTTTACACAGGCCGTCACTTTACACAGGCCGTCACTTTACACAGGCCGTCACTTTACACAGGCCGCCACTTTCCACGCCGCTCTAACAGCCGTTCGGTGCCGGCGCGTGCGGCAAGTGTTTGCGCGGCGCGCTGCGCGTCACGCAGCAACTGCGCCTCGTCGAGCTGGGTGAAGCGCCCGCCTTCCATCAACACGCGCCCGTCAACGACCACCGTCTCCACGTTGGACTGGCCGGCCGAATAGACGAGCGTCGCCACCGGGTCGTGAACCGGGATCGCTTTTGGTGTGAAGGGATCGACGAGAAAAAAGTCGGCCTTTCTGCCCACCGCCAACGAACCGATCTGCTCGGCCAGACCCAGCGCGTGCGCGCCGCCGCGCGTCGCCCAGTCGAGCGCCTGCTGCGCCAGCACGCAGGCGGCGTCCATCCGCCCGACCTTTTGCAGCAGCGCGCTGAACTTGAGCGTCTCCAGCATGTCCTGGCAGTTGTTGCTGCCGGAGCCGTCAGTTGCCAGCCCAATTGTCAACCCCAAATCTGCCATCCGCACGATCGGGGCGATGCCAGAACCCAAATACATGTTACTCACAGCATTGTAGGCGACCGCCACAGCGTGTTTTTTGAAGAGGTCAATATCTTCGTCGGTCATGTGGACGCAGTGTACGGCGATAAAATCAGGGCCGAGCACGCCGGTCTCAGCAAGCATGGGAATGGTGCTGCGTCCCCAAAGCTGTTGCGCGGCCACGTTGTCGTAAGGCGACTCGTTGACGTGCATGGTGATTGTCATGCCGGTGGCGTCGGCCACGCGACGCGTGGCGCGCAGGCCCTGCTCCGTCACGCCCCAAATCACGCCGATCGCCAGGCCGATGTCCAGCCGCCCATCACCAGCGCCGGCATAGTCACGCTGGAGCGCCTGCGCATGCGCCAACGCCTCTTCGGCGGGCTGGCAGAGCGCCGGGGGAAAGCCCATCGGCGCGCCGTTGTCGACAATCGTGCGCGTATAGCGACCGCGCAGCCCGCTGTCCACCATCGCCTGGATCACCGCGGTGTGCAGCGCGGGGTCGCGCAGCGCGTAGTTGAAGTCCATGACGGTTGTGGCGCCGCTGCGCAGGTTTTCGAGGCAGCTCACCATGGCCAGCAGATAGGCTTCCTCGGCGTTCATGGCGGCTGCGGTGGGGAAGGTCACTGCCTGCACCCACTGCTCAACGGCCATATCTTCGCCCAACCCCTTCACCGCGGACTGGAAGAGGTGCGTGTGAATGTTGAGCAGTCCCGGAAAGAGCGCCTTTCCTGTGGCGTCGATCGTACGCGCCGCAGTGAACGCGCCGTCCACCTCAGCCGTCGCGCCGAGGGCAGCGATTTGATTGCCGCGCACTGCCAACGCACCATCCTCGATCACGCGGCGCGCGTCGTCCTGGGTGATGATCAAGGCGTGACGGATGAGCAGGTCAACGGTTTGCTTCACAGAAGATCCTTATCTCAAAAGATCGGCGGTGTGATGGCGGACAAAAAGACCGCCTCTCCTTCCCCGACCGCGCTGATCTCGCGCAGGGCAAAGCCTTGGATGTAGATGCTGTCGCCTGCTTCCAACAGATATTCCTGCTCATGAAGCACAACGCGCAGCCTGCCTTCCATCACATAGAGACATTCTTCCGACGCCATCTTCGGGGTGCGGGCGACATTGCCAGCCGCCGGCTTCACACGCGAAATGAATACTTCCAGTCGATTGCGCAAATTGGGGACAAGCAACTCGCTCGTCACGTCACCCGGCGGAAAGGTGATCTGAATTCGCTCGGTGCGGCGCACGACCGGATTCTGCGCGCCGACCGCCGGATAGGCATCGACTGAAAAATAAAACTGTGGCACTTCCAGGGCTTCCGCAATGCGGTAAAGCGAGTCGAGTGAAGGGTTGTTGATATTGCGCTCAACCAGGCTGAGAAAGCTGGCGGAAAGATCCGTGCGCGCGGCCAGCTCCTCAAGGCTCAACCCCAGCTCCTTGCGCCGTTCGCGCATACGTTCTCCCAGCGGGTGAAGCGGGTCACCAGTGGAAGGAGCTGTTTTGCGGGTGCTCGGTGGATTGGCGGACATGGCGCGAGTGTACACCCGATGTCTCGCTTCTGTCAATCAAATCTTGAGTGCTACTGGAATAATTCCAGCCGTGCTTGATCAGGCGGGCGCCTTTGGAGCAGCGCGCGCGGCTGGAAAAATCTGGCAGAGTTGCACGCGCAAGGGTTAAGACGTAAGATAATGAGCCGTGGAGTAGCTTGTTCCGGCGCACCCGCGTAGCTGGCTCTTCCTCGAAGAACGAAAGGAGCTTGAGGCCATGACTTGAGGCCGACTTGAATTTTTGAGTGAGGCTTGACACGCCTGCATCTTTATGTTACTGTTTTTCTGCCCCTGCGGTTTGATGTGCAAGTGTTCCCTATTTCAAAAGCATGCAACGATTTGACCAGGAACACCATCGCGTTTTGTTGACAGAGTGACTGGCTGATCGCTAAAGATCAGGCTTTTGGTTGAATCGCGGCCAAACTAACATCGTCAACGGAGGCTCTATGCCACGCACTATCCGTGAATTTCACCGGGCGTCAACCTCTGCGCGCGCGCTTGAGCTGCTTGGACGCGTCGGAACGCCGACCGCGGCGCTTGTTCCTGGGCCGCGCCTGCCGGCCCCGCTCTTTGCCCACACCGAGGCAGTGGTTGACCTGCGCGCCCTGGCTCTAAACAACATCCGCGTGGAGAAAGATGAAATCTATCTCGGTGCAATGATGGATCTGCAAAGTATAGTGAAATCGGCGCCGTTAGCCACAATGGCGGACGGCATGCTCGCCCAGGCGGCTGCACTGTCGGCGCACTTCGGGCTGCGCAACCTTGCCACCCTTGCCGGCGCCATTGATGGCGCCACTGACGGCGCCACTGACGGCGCCACTGACGGTGCGATGGACCACCAGGCCGGACCGCCGGAAATTTTGTTGGCGCTGCTGGCGATGGGGGCAGAGGTGACTACGCTGGCGCACGGCGACCGTCGCACGCGGCTGGCTGGCTATCGCCCGGCAACCGGAGACGCGCTTTGCGAAATCATCCTTGCAAGCAGCACGCCGCTGCGCGGCGCACTGGCGCGCGTCGCGCGCTCGCCGCTCGATCAGGCCATCGTAGCTGTGGCGGCAGCCGTCACGTCTACCAGGGCGCGGGTCGCCGTGGCCGGCGCCTCGCCCGCACCGTTTGTCGTGGAGGCGCCCACGAGGACAGAGCCGGACGCGACCGTGACAGAACTGGTCAACGCCGTCGCGATGCACGTGGCGCCGCAGGGCGACTACCGCGGCAGCGCCTCTTATCGTCGCGCCATGGCCGAGGTGCTTGCCCGGCGCGCCCTCACTCAGCTCTTTTCCAACGGGGCAATCTCATGAATATCGAAATCACCCTGAACGGCCAGCCGCGCGCCTTTGCGATTGAAGCTGGCGAAACGTTGATGGCGCTGCTGCGGCGCAGCGGCGTGTGGAGCGTCAAGCACGGCTGCGAAACCGGCGAATGTGGCGCCTGCTCGGTGCTGGTGGACGGCAAGTTGATGCCCACCTGCGTGATCCTCGCCGCTCAGATGGATGGCCGCTCGATTACTACCGTGGAAGCCTTCGACAACGGCCCGGGCGCTGCGCTCGACCCGATCCAGCAGGCCTTTGCCGAGACGGGCGCGATCCAATGCGGCTTCTGCACACCGGCGATGGTGCTGGCCGCACGCCAGTTGCTCGACGCCGAGCCCAACCCGACCGAGACGCAGGTGCGCGAGGTGTTGGGCGGCGTCCTTTGCCGCTGCACGGGCTATGTCAAGCCGGTGGAGGCGGTGTTGCGCGCGGCGGCTGTTCTGCGCGGCGAGGCTGTCCCGCCGATCGATGCGCCGGGCGGCATCCCGCTCGAAGGCTTCTTTGACGCCGTGCGCCGCGCGCCGGAGCCGGAGC
>JACSRH010000166.1 GCA_014879855.1 Caldilineaceae bacterium
GCTGGAATATATTCCAGCGCCGTATCTTTTGAAGCACCTTGCATCGTTTTGGAACGCCCTCATTCAGTTCCTCTTGCGTTGCAGATTTTGTGAAGATGATATATAGTTCAGCACGATAGAACGTAAAACACCTGCCGCACTTCATCCAGATATTCGTGCCAACGCATCCATCCGTAAATGGCAATAACCGCTCCCCAAACTCTCTAGAAGTAACGTAGTCGAGCTTGATGTATCCGATCTCAAGCTGCGCGTCTGATGTCCAACTATCAAAACTATTGAAGGGAGATTCTATTATGTCAAAAAGACGCATTTGGGCATTGCTGAATGTATTGGTCGTGGCTGCGCTGATCTTCGGCGGCTGCGTAGCCAGCCAACCCGCGGCGCCCTCTACAGCCCCCGCGGAACAAGCAGGGGGCGAGGAAGCTGCGGCTCCAGCGGACAGCGGCGGCGTCCAGATTCCTGACGTTCAAGAAGGTAAATACAACGTTGCCTTTGTCTATGTTGGCCCGCATGACGACGGCGGCTGGTCGCAGTCGCACGACGTAGGTCGTCAGTACGTCGAGGCAAACATGGAAAACGTCCACACCGCGTATGTCGAAAATGTGGCCGAGGGCGCTGACGCCGAACAGGTGATTCGATCGCTGGCGCGCAAGGGTTTCGACACAATTTTTACGACCTCCTTTGGCTTTATGGACGCCTCCGCGATGGTCGCTGAAGAATTCCCCGACATCGACATCATCCACATCAGCGGCTTCCAATCCAACGGCGCCAACTTTGGCAACTTGATGGGCGCGATGGAAAACATCAAATACCTGGCCGGTATGCTGGCCGGCAGTCGCGCCAAGGTGGATGGCAACCCGCGCATTGGCTATGTTGCCACCTTCCCGATCCCGGAAGAGCTGCGCCTGGGCAATGCCTTCGCCCTGGGTGTGGAGGAAACCTGCCCTGACTGCAAAATCGACGTACGCTGGATCTACACCTGGCACGATCCCATTGTCGAGAAGGAAGCTGCATCCTCGCTCTTCGACTCCGGCGTGCAGGTCGTCATGACCGGCGCCGACACCCCAGCGCCCGCCGAAGCCGCGCCAGCTGGCAAGTGGGGCATCACCTATGACTACGTAGGCAATTGCAAGATCGACGCCTGCCTCACCTCCATGTACTGGAACTGGGGGCCAGTCTATGCCGACATCGTAGAGCGTTCGCGCAATAATGAATACGTCGGCGGCTCAGAGTATTTTGACGCCGACAGCGGCGCGCTCGGTCTCTTTGGCTTTATGGAAGGCGAGACATTGCAACCTGGCGTCGCGGACCTGCCGGAAGAAGACTTGCAGTTGATCCGCGATACACTGGCTAAGATGCTTGCTGGCGAGTTTACGCGCTTCGACGTCTTCAAAGGCCCCATCACCGACAACCAGGGCAATCTCGTGCTGGCCGATGGCGTCAGCCTGGAGCAGGTCGACCTCGACGGCTTTGCGCAGTTTGGCAGCTCGTGTAAAACCTGCATGTACTGGTGGAACGAGAACATTACGGCGGAACTGCCCGCGCTCGAGTAGCACGCGGCTTGACCGTCAGCCAAATCTCCTGTTTGTGTAATGATGGCCAGGGGTGTGTTGGGATGTTGGTGTTTTAGGGATCAACCCAGGCAGCAACATCCTGACCCCTCCAAACCCAAACCGTAACACCGAAACTGCACATGAGCGACTCACCCTATGCCGTAGAGATGTCCGACATCGTCATCCGATTTCCAGGCGTGTTGGCGAACGATCGCGTCAACTTTACGCTCAGAAAGGGGGAGATCCACGCGCTGCTCGGCGAGAATGGCGCAGGCAAAAGCACATTGATGAATGTGCTCTCCGGCCTCTACAAGCCAAACGCCGGTGTGATCAAGGTCGCGGGACAGGTTGTAAATTTCAACTCGCCGCGCGATGCTATCGCCCAGGGGATCGGCATGGTGCATCAGCACTTTATGCTCGTCCCGACGCAAACCGTGACGGAAAACATCCTGCTGGGGTTGAAGGAGCCGCGTTTCTTGATGAACCTGCCGCGCTATGAACGCAAGGTGCAGGCAATCCAGGAGCAATTCGGTCTGCGCGTTGACCCCAAAGCCAAAATCTGGCAGATTTCTGTGGGCGAACAGCAGCGCGTCGAAATCCTCAAGACGCTTTACCGCGGCGCCAATGTGCTGATCTTCGACGAGCCGACCGCGGTCCTGGCGCCGCAGGAAATCTACGAGCTGATTGCCACGATGCGGGCGTTGGTGGCGCAGGGCAAGTCGATCATTTTTATCAGCCACAAGTTGCACGAGGTTGAAGCCGTCGCCGACCGCATCACCGTGCTGCGCAAAGGGCGCGTCACCGCAGAGGGGCTGCCGATGGCTGGTCGCACCAAGCGCGAACTGGCGCAACTGATGGTCGGCCGTGACGTGATCTTTGCGATCAAAAAGGAGCCGCGCCCCCCCGGTGAAGTTGTCCTGGAAGTGAGCAACCTTCAGGCGACCAACAACAAAGGCGCGCCCGCGTTGCAGGGCTTTTCCCTAAAGGTGCGCGCCGGCGAGATTGTCGGCATCGCCGGCATTGCCGGCAACGGCCAGAGCGAACTGGCTGAGTGCATCACCGGTTTACGCGTCTGCGACGGCGGAACGGTCAGCGTTGACGGCGTCGAATTGACCAACCAGCCGCCATTGGCGGCCATCCTCGCCGGCGTCGCGCATATCCCCGAAGACCGAAACCGCGTCGGCTCATCTCCCAATTTAACGATCACCGACAACGTGATCATGAAGTGCTATCGCCGCGACCCGGTCGGCAATGGGATAACCATCGACGATCACCATGCAGAGGTCTATGCGCGTGACTTGAAGCAGACGTACGATATCCTGGCGCCAAGCGTACAGACGCTGGCGCGCAAACTGTCGGGCGGCAATCTGCAAAAAGTGATCCTGGCGCGCGAAATCACGGCCAATCCCAAGCTCATTGTCGCGGTGCAGCCCACGCGCGGGCTGGATGTGGGCGCGGTCGAAGCGATTCAGCAGCACCTGCTGCTGCAGCGCATGATGGGCGCCGCCATTTTGCTGGTCTCCGAGGAACTGGAAGAACTCATCACATTAAGCGACCGCGTCGCCGTGATTTTCGACGGGCAAATCATGGGCGTCGTCGCAGCGGAGCAGGCGGATATCAATGAAATCGGCTTGATGATGACGGGGACGCGCCTGGAAGCGCTGCGCCAAAGCGCGGCTACCGCACACCACTCGTAAAGGTGATCCTTATGGCTTTACCCTTTTCCGTTGCCGTCGAAAAACGCACCGAAGATGTGCCGCGCTGGATGCCTGCGCTCACGTCAGTCGGCTCCGTTGTGTTGGCGTTCGTCTTTAGCGCGCTCGTGCTCTGGCTGATCGGCGTCAACCCTGTGCAGGTCTACAGCTTCTTCTTGCGCGCCACCTTTGGCAGTTGGGCTGCTTTTTCCGACACGATGGTCAAAGCCACGCCACTGATTCTTGTGGGGTTGGCGTGTACAGTTGCCTTCAAAATGAAGCTGTGGAACATCGGCGCCGAAGGCCAATTTTACATGGGCGCCTTTTTTGCGAGCCTGGTCGTGCTGGTGCCGCTGCTGCCAACCAACAGCCCGCCCGCGGTGCTGATTCCTGCCATGGCGCTCATGGGCATGGTGGGTGGCGCGGTTTGGGGCTTCTTCCCTGGCGTGCTGAAGGCGCGCTTCGGCGTCAACGAGATCATTACGACCTTGATGCTCAACTACGTCGCCATCCTGTGGAACAACTTTTGGATCTTCGACCGCTGGAGCGACGCTGGCTTTCAGATGACGCCCACCTTCGAGCGCAATTCCTGGCTGCCGCGCCTGTCCGACTACGCCCGCACGTATCCGGCTTTTTCGGGGATTACACTCCACCTCGGCGTGATCTTTGGAATATTGGCGGCGATTGTGGTGTGGTGGGTCATGCAGCGGAGCCGGTGGGGCTACGAAATCCGGCTCATCGGCGACAACCCGCAGGCGGCGCGCTATGCCGGCATCAACATCGCCCGCAACATTGTGCTGGTCATGATGTTTTCGGGCGCGCTGGCGGGGCTGGCGGGCATGTCCGAGATCAGCGGCGTCGTGCACCGGCTGCAAGAGCGCATCTCGCCCGGCTATGGCTTCACGGGCATTATCGTCGCCTGGCTGGCCAAGCTCAATCCCTTTGGCGTCATTTTGGTCTCGATCCTCTTTGGCGCCCTGATTGTGGCGGGGCGCGAGGTGCAGCCATCGGGCATCGCTCAGTTGATTCAGGGCTTCGTGCTCTTCGCCGTCATCAGCAGCGACGTGCTTCTGCGTTACAAAATTCACATCGTGCGTGGCGCTGATCACACCGCGGCTGTAGGAGAGAGCGCATGAACCTGGAGATCATTCTGCACGCCGGCCTGGCCACCGGCACGATCCTGTTGTTTGCTGCAATCGGCGAAGTGCTGGCCGAACGCGCGGGGGTGCTCAACCTGGGCGTCGAAGGCATGATGCTGCTGGGCGCCATGACCGGTTTCAGCGTCTCGTTGGCGACTGGCAACCCCTGGTTTGGGGTGGCAATGGCCATGCTGGCCGCGGGACTGTTGAGCCTGACGCACGCGGTCGTCACGATCAGCTTTCAGGCCGACCAAGTGGTAAGCGGCTTGTCGCTCACATTCCTCGGCACTGGTCTGGCGCTGGTGTTGGGGAATGGACTGACCGGACAGAACGCCGCGCTGATCCCCAATTTTGACATTGCCGGTCTGGCCGCGATTCCTTTTGTCGGGCCGGCCTTTTTCAAGGATCACAGCCCGCTGGTTTACATCGGCTATATTTTTGCACCGCTGGTCTGGCTGTACATCGAAAAGACGCGGCCAGGGATGCATCTTCGCGCAATAGGTGAGAAGCCCGTAGCCGCGGATACAATGGGCGTCAACGTCTATGCGTTGCGCTATTTCTACGTCTTTGTCGGCGGCTGTCTCGCCGGACTGGCCGGCGCGACGATCAGCTTGTCGGTGTCGCCGGGCTGGTACAGCGCGCAGACGACCTCTGGGCAAGGCTGGATTGCGATCGGTCTCGTGATCTTTGCGCAGTGGAATCCGCTGCGTGCGGCGTTGGGCGCCTATCTCTTTGGCGCGCTGCGGCGAGCTATTTTGGACCTCCAGGGGCCGCGCATGATCCTTGGCTTCACAAACCCGCTGTTTATCAATTCAAATTTTGGCTTTTTTCTACAAATGGCGCCCTACCTGCTGACAATTTTGGCCCTTGTGATTGGCTCGCGCGCCGCGATGCGCAAACGTCTGGGCGCGCCGGCCGCGCTGGGAGAGCCTTACATCCGCGGCGAGCGAGGCTTATAACTATGTTGCCTCCGGCGCATATCGCCTACACCTGGCTGGCTGTCGACCTGGCGCAAACCTGGCTTGGCGTCTCCGAAGAGACGGATTACCGGCTCGTTGCGCTGGCCGCGACCGGGCCTGACTGGATCGACAAGCCGTTGGCGGCCGCCTACTTTTACCGGCGCTATAAATCGGCCGTGCTCTTCGCCCACACGCTGCTGGCCAATCTTGCCGCTCTCTGGCTGGGTGTGGGTCGCTTTCCCCAATCTGGCGTTTACGTGGCTGCCTTTCTCGGCCATGCTCTTCTGGATCGCCTCTGGTTTTACCCGGACACCTTCTACTGGCCTTTGCGCGGCTGGCGCTTTCACGTCTGGGGCAAACGCGGCTCCGAACAGACAGAAATCGGCAAGGCGTATTGGTACGCGTTTACGCGCCGACCAGAGTTGTGGGCCTGGGAGCTGGGCGGGCTGGTCGCGCTGCTGCTCTTTGTGTGGCGCCGCCGCCTCTACCACGGGCCGACGCTGTTGTCATTCCTGCTCACTGGCCGTCCACCCACCCGTCGTGATGCCAGTGCGCGCAAATAGCAAGTCAGGCGGCTGAACATTCCGTCCCCCCGCTCTGTCAGTGCTACAATCCTTGCATGTCTCACTCCGCTTCATCTTCACCGCCAGAATCCATCGCGGCCACCCAGACTGGACGCCGCGTGTTGATCAACACCGGCGCACTGACGAGCGCCAGCTTGTGGCGCATTGTGATCAGTTTTGTCCTCCAGATTCTGATTGCTCGCCAGATTGGCGTCGAAGGCTTGGGTCATTACACAATTGCGCTGGCATATCTGAATGTGAGCCAGGTAATCGTCGAGCTTGGCCTGCCGACGTTGCTCGTGCGCGACCTGGCCCAGAACCCCACACACCGGCGCACCTATTTCCGCTGGCTGCTCGGCATCCAACTGCTTACCAGCCTGCTGACCTGGGCAGGATTGATCGCCCTCAGCATTGTGCTTCCCTTTGGCGCGGTGACGGCAGCGTCTTTATGGCTGGTCGGCGCATCGCTGCCGCTCTATGCGCTCACTTCCGCCGTCGAGACGATCTTTCAGGCAGGCGAACGCATGGAACTGGTGATGGGCGTCGAAGTGACGATCAACACCTTGATCCTGCTGTTCAGCTTGGGCGTATTGTGGACGGGCGGTGATGAGTTAGCCTTGATTACGGTGATTATCGCGACACAAGCTATTTCGGCGCTGCTCTGCTTGCTTCTGCTGATGCACAGCCATCTGCTGGCTTCCCCTCAGGCGCGCGTCCCAATCGATCTCAAGCAGCTGGTGCGCCGGACAATGCCGTTCTTTGGTCTGGCCTTGTCGGATGTGCTGCTGCAGCGGCTGGACATTTTGTTGTTGAGTTTTATCGCCGGCCCGGCAGTGACAGGCATCTACAGCGCGGCGTACAATGTGGTCCGCGTGCTGATGAAACTGATCCAGAGCTTCTGGCGCGCGCTCTATCCGACGCTGAGCCGGCTGCAACGTCACGCCGCGGAACGGTACACGCGCCTGCGCGCCTTGAGCCTGCGTTTTGGCTTGATCGCGGTCCTGCCGGCGGCCTCGATCAGTTTTGGCGTAGCTCCCGAAATGATGCGGCTGCTCTTTGGCGGCGACTACAGCGCGTCGGCCGAGGTGTACCGCATTCTGATCTGGGCTGCGCCGCTCTTCCTGGTCGAAGTGTACGCCATCACGCTGTTGATGATCGAGCACCATCTGCGCGCCAGCCTTTGGCTCAGCGCACTCCACATCGCCGGCATCGTGATCCTGGCGCCGCTGTTGACGCCGCTGCTGGGCGCCAATGGCGCGGCGCTGGCGGTGCTGCTTGCCGGGCTGACCGGCGCATTGGCTAGCCTGTGGCTGCTCCGTTCCCTCCAACTTACAGCGACGATAAAGCGATTCTGGGGGATTGTCCTGGCGGCTGTCGTTTCTGGAGCATTGAGTGCGCTGATGCCAGCCCCGTGGCTGGTCAACCTGCTTTTCGCAAGCGGCGTCTATTTGGCGCTATGCTGGTTGACAAAAGCGTTGTCCACCCACGATCTCCAGGCGTTGTGGCGGCTCATCCTCCCCGGAAGTTCGCCCTCTGCACCTGAAACCACCTTGTAACTTTTCATAATAAACATATAAATGAGATAACCCGATTTCCTGATAGATTTGTCAGATGTATCTTTTGTGCGCTACACTGCTCTATTGATAGAAGGGTCGGGCCGAAATTTGGACGCAGAGATTTCTGGCGAACCCCCCAGGAGAAGTGGTGCTCCAACCAGGTGGCTTGGACATAATCAGGTAGTTGAATGAATAAACCCAACGACGAGCGCCCTTATCGCATCTTGATGATTGCGCCCACCAGTTTCTTTGCAGATTACGGCTGTCACATCCGCATTCTGGAAGAGACGCGTACGCTTCAACAGCGCGGGCACGCGGTCACGCTCGTCACCTATCGCAACGGGCGCGACCTGCCGGGCATCGACATCCGACGCACTTTGCCGATCCCGTGGCGACAAAGTTACGAAGTCGGTTCGAGCCGCCACAAAATTGCATTTGACGCTCTGCTCGGCGCCAAGACCCTGTATCTGCTGATGCGCCAGCGCTTTGACGTAATCCACACCCATCTCCATGAAGGTGCGCTGATCGGCCTCGTGCTGGGGCGGCTGTTTGATATTCCGGTGCTTTTCGATTTTCAGGGCAGCTTGACCGAAGAAATGATCGATCATCATTTTCTGCGACGTGACGGTAAAATGCACACGTTACTGCGCAGGCTCGAAACCTGGATCGACCACACCTCGCCCCTGATTCTAACCAGCTCCGCCAATGCCGAACGCATCTTGATCGAACAATTCCAGAGCGACCCCGCGCGCATTCGCTCTTTGCAAGACTGTGTAAACACCGACGAGTTCCGCCCGGCCGCGGCTTTCGCATCTGACGAGCTAGCGCGCCTGCGCGTCCAGCTTGGCATTCCAGCCGATGCCAAAGTCATCGTCTATCTCGGCCTGCTCGCCGAGTATCAGGGCACGCCGCATCTTTTGCAGGCAATGCAACACCTGCAGGCGCGGCATGAAGACGTCTATTTGTTGCTGATGGGGTTTCCCGGTGTGGAATATTACCAACAACAGGCGGCCGCACTTGGCGTGCGCGATCGCGTCATCTTTACTGGGCGCGTCTTCTACGAAGAGGCAGCGCGGCATTTAGCGCTTGGTCAAGTGGCGGTCGCTCCTAAATTGAGCCTGACGGAAGGCGCGGGCAAACTGCTCAACTACATGGCGATGGGGCTGCCCACCGTGGCGTTCGACACTCCGGTTGCGCACGAATATCTTGGCATGTCTGGGCTGTATGCCAAGCTGGGCAGCGTCGAAAGCCTGGCAAGCCATCTCAATCACGTATTGGAGGATCCTCTGTTGGGCGAACGGCTTGGCCAACAATTGCGCCAGCGCGCGGTGGATCACTTTCAGTGGCAGCGCGCCGGCGCTCAACTCGAAGCGGCGTATGCGACGTTGTGCGACGAACCGACAGTGTGTGACGAACCGGCAGCCTCGCAAGCGGCGCAACGGTTCCCCTCTCATCAGAAATGAACAAATTCCCTATGAAACTATGGATCAATCTTGCCGATCCGCGGCTTTCAGCGCGTGTGACGCATTTTATGCTGCGGCTGCGCGTCGTCCTGCTCGTTCTGGCAATCGGTGCAACGAGCCTGCCCGCCGCCAGCGCGCGCGCCGAAACAAGCTCGCTGGCGGATGGGCTCTTTCGCACCTACGCCGTGCTGGGCAACCCTAAACACGTGGCAGTCGAGGCGCCAGGCCGCATCTGGTTTACGGCGCCTGGCATCGATGCGATCGGCGTCCTCACGGTGGTCGAGATCAACGACCGCGTGGCCGAGTATCGCACCCGTTATTTCTTCACCGGCGCCGGCAGCAAGCCCTATGATCTGGTCATCCACAACGGTGTGGTGTGGTTCACCATGTCTGGCGCCAGTGAACTGGGTCGTCTTCTCATTGCCACCGAAGAATTGACGCGTTATCCGCTGGCGCCCAATACTATCCCGCATGGTTTGGCCCTGCGTGAGAAAGACGCCACCCTCTGGTATGCCGCCCAGGGCGGGAATGCGCTGGGCAGATTCGACACGGCTACAAGTTTGTTGACAGAATTTTCCTACCCTAAGCCCAACGCCGGTTTGGAAGATGTTGCTTTTGGCGCGGGCAACGAGGTGTGGGTTACGGCGACGCAAGGGAACGAGGTGCGCCAATTTGACGCTGTGGCCGAGACTTTTCAACTGGCCGTCCCGACGGGTGTAGGCGGCGCGCCCGTCAGCATCGCCGTGGATGTGTTCAACTTCCCCTGGGTGACCTTTGCCGAGACTGGCGATATCAGTCGCTATGCACCCGGAACATTGGCGCTTTGGCGGCGTTTTGTCGCGCCGCTGAGCGCCGGTCAACCGGCAGGACTCCACATACAAGGCGACAGCTTTTCTCAGCGGATCTGGTATACACTGTCGGCGGCAGGTGCGGTCGGCTATTTTCACACGCGCAACAGCGGTCAATTGCTGACGCCACACATTAATTTCCGCTTGCCTGGCCTGAATTCAGCGCCGTGGGGAATTACAGTCGATGCGGATGGTGCAGCATGGATCGCAGATAGTGGAGCAAATCAGCTCGTCGAGTGGCTCCCCCCTTATTTTGAGCCACTCTATTTGCCGGTAATGGCACGGCAAGAATAATGTTAGGATTCGGAGGAATCAAATATATGATGTTTCACAAGGATAAACAGAGCAATCCGCAGCCTGAAAAGGGTTGGCGTTTCTGGTTGCGCACAGCAAGTCTGGTTGCTATGATCCTGGCATTTTCTGTTGGAATCCTTCCTGCCAACACAGCACACGCGCAGGAGCCAGATTCTCAGGACACCAGTCTCTATCTGCCGCTGATCAATTATCAGACCAAGGATTGTCTGAGCCTGAAGACGCGGACAAAATTCGGCGTACAAACATATGGAAGTACAGGGAAAAACACCGAATACTTTCAGTCTATGACGGATAGCGGCGCCACCTGGCTGCGCGTTGAGACCACCTGGGGTGCGGCTGAACCACAAAACGTTGCTGCCGCCCAGTTCAGTTGGGGCGAGACTGATAACGCGGTGCGTGCGGCAGGAGATGGCTGCATGAATGTTATTTTCACACATGATGGGAACCCTGCATGGGCGGCCACCAATCCCAGCGGGCCTGTCGACAGGGCGCCTCTGAGCGAACTGGCCGAATACCTGGCGGCCGCGGTCGAACGGTACGACGGCGATGGCTTCCAGGATGCGCCCGGCGCGCCGGAGGTGCACTACTTCGAGCTCTACAATGAGCCTGACCGCGGCACTTTACCCAATGCCCCTGGCTGGGGCGATCATGCCGCCGACTATGCCGCGATGCTGAAGGCTGTCTATCCGGCCATGAAAGCAGCCAGCCCCAAAGTCCAAATGTTGTTGGGCGGCATTGCCTATGACAACTTTATCGGGGAAGAGCCGGAGGGTGGGTTTGTCAAGTCGTTTTTGCCTGATGTGCTGGACGCCGGGGGCGGCAACTATTTTGACGTAATGAACTTTCATTACTACCCATTATTTGCCGGACGCTGGACCGCGAATAGTGATGGCAGTAAAGGCATCGGATTATTTGAGAAAACACAAGCTGTGCGCGCTGTGCTGCAACAGCATGGCCTCGACAAGCCGATTGTTGTCACAGAGGGCGGGTGGCACAGCAACGCCGACCAATCTCCAGCCAGCAATGAAACAGAACAGGCCGCTTACGCCTTTCACATTTTCATGCAAAGCTATGCCGCTGCCCTCGATTTCACGATCTGGTGGACGCTCTACGACATTGATTATAACTTCTATCCGTTCAGGAATGGGCTGGTGAGCAACACCAGCGAAAGCAACCCGCCGCGTCGAAAACAGTCGTTCAGTGTCTATCAGGTCATGACCAGCCAGATTGCTCCACTGAACTTTGTTCAGAAATTACCGGACGCGGCTACAGGCTCCAGTCTGGTCGAAGCGTATCAATTTGCAGGCGCGCGCACAGTTTACGCGGTCTGGGTGAATCCAACCTTGACGTCGACGACAAAAACTTTTAGCATCTCTGCATCGCAGGTCACGGAGCGCGACATGTTCTGGGGCGTGGTCAAGGTCATCAACGATGGCGACGATGGAAGGACAGACGGAAGGGTGCGGATCACGGTAAGTGGGACGCCAAAGTACTTTGAGGTAAATGGATGAAGCTAACTGTACTACTCCAGTGGCGAGTCATTCGCCAGCACCTGTTCGCAGGCTTGGTCGCCTTTAGTGTGGCGGTCGGCGCAGTGGTAGAGACTGCGCCAGCGCTCAAGGCGCAAGATCAGACCATGACGCCCGGCAGTGAAAACGCAGCCGCGCCTCTATGCCGGTTTGGCGTAAATGTGAACGACGCGCCCGGCAAAGACATTAACCTGTTTGATGTGGCCGCGCTGCGCGTCGGCTGGTATATTGACTATCAGGCCGCAAGCGCGCCGACGCGCCCCGGCGGCATCGACTACGCGCCGGTTGTTCGCCTGCGCAAGTCGGCCTCTGGCACAACTTACACCTATTCGCCCAGCGGCGCCGAGTTGACGGCCGCGATCAGCGCCAACCCTGGCGCCGCGTGGATGATCGGCAACGAGCCAGATCGCCGCGACGCGGGCCAGCCCATTCAGGATGAGATGGCGCCGCCGCTCTACGCCACCGCCTACCATGAGCTATACACCCTGATCAAGCAGCAAGACCCGACGGCGCGCATCTTCGCCGGCTCGATCGTACAGCCAACGCCGCTGCGTCTCAAGTATCTTGACCTGGTGCTGCTGAGCTATTGGCAACAATATGGCGAGGCGCTGCCGGTCGATGGCTGGGCCATTCACAACTTTATCCTGAACGAACGCAGCTGTGCGGCCTACAACAACGATCTCGGCCTGTGTTGGGGTGCGGACATCCCGCCAGGATTGAGCGAAACAGATGGGCTCGTGATCCAAAATACGCTGCAGGATTTGCAGAAGACCGTCAGCATCACGCTCTTCAAGGAGCAGATCGTGCGGTTTCGCCAGTGGATGTTCGACCGCGGCTATCGCGAGAAACCGCTTTATCTCACCGAGTATGGGGTGTTGATGCCGGCGGACTATGGTTTCCCGCCAAGCACGGTCAACACGTTTATGAACCAGACCTTCCAGTTTCTGCTCAACACCACCGACGCCAGATTGGGGTATCCTGCCGATGGCAATCGGCTGGTGCAGCGCTTCTCCTGGTATAGCACGAGCGACAGCGTCTCTTTCAATGGGTATCTGTTCCAACAGAATGCTCCCAATCAGCCCTACACCGCTACAGAGATGGGGCAAAATTATGCCGCGTCCGCGGCAGCGGTGCAGAATCAACTGGATCTGCATCCTGTCTCGCTTAATTTCAGCCCGGCATCCCCATCGGCCGCGAATGGCGCAACCACGGTAACCGTTTCGGCGCGGATCGCCAATAGCGGCAATCTGCTGGCGCCGACTGCCAGCGTTGTGCGCTTCTATAATGGCAACCCCGATGCAGGCGGCGTCCCGATCGGCGCGGCGCAACCAGTGCAGGTCAGCGGCTGCGGACAGATGACCATCGCCAGCGTGACCTGGCCCGACGTCGCGCCGGCGGCCTACACCATCTATGCGCGGGTCGAACCGGTCAGCGGCGAAAGTGACACAACCAATAACACGGTCAGTGGCGGGTATCTGTTTTCGACCGACCAGATCCACCTACCCCTCATTCGCCGCTAACTCTATGAATTCGGGCGCACCTTGAGTGTTACGATCGAGCAATCCAGACTGGCGCGAATTACAGCTCGCGGTAGCGACCTCTGGCGCTACCGCGAGCTGATCCGCAACCTGGTCATGAGCAGCCTGAAAGGCCGCTATAAGAACAGCGCGCTTGGCTTTGTATGGAGCCTGCTCAATCCGCTGGGCATGATGCTGGTTTTCACCATCGTCTTTGGCTTTCTGATGCCAGATGTGCGGGTGGAAAAATATCCACTCTTTGTGCTGACCGGATTATTGCCCTGGAACTTCTTCTCCGCCAGCATCAACGCCGGCCTCTACAGCGTGGTGGGCAGCAGCAATCTCGTCAAGAAAGTGTACTTCCCGCGTGAAGTGCTGCCCATTGCCTCGGTTCTGAGCCAGTTGATCAACTTTCTGCTGGCCTTTGCCGTGCTTTTCGTAGCGTTGATTGTGTTTCAGGCCAGCTTCAGCCCGTGGTTGTGGACGTTGCCGTTCGTGATCCTGATCCAGACGGTCTTCTCGACCGGCGTGGTCCTGATCTTGAGCACGCTCAACGTCTTCTACCGTGACACCGCCATGATCACCGAAGTGGTGATGCTGGCGTGGTTCTTCCTGACGCCGGTCGTTTATTCCGTCGCCCTGCTGCCGGAGACGATTCAGGTGCTGGGCGTAGCATTGCCGTTGCAGCGGCTGGTCTACATCTTCAACCCTGTGGCGTCGCTGATCGCCATCTACCGCGATCTGCTCTACTGGGGCTATCGAACGGACGTCGACTTCTTCATCAGAACCGCGTTGACGGCGCTCGCCGTTTTTGCCTTTGGGTACTGGTTCTTCTTGCGCTACAGCGAGCGTTTTGGAGAAGAGTTATGACGGTCGTGCGCCGGCCTGCTGTGGAGCCGGGTCAACCGGTCATAGAATTGCACGATGTATCGCGCTCATTCCGCAAACATCGCGACTTTGAACGATCGCTGCAGCAGCGATTGGTGCGCGCGCTCACGCGCCGCCGGCCGCCCATCGACGTCTTCTTCCCGTTGAAGGATGTCTCACTGCGCATTGAGACAGGCGACTTTCTCGGTATCCTTGGGCCAAATGGCGCGGGCAAAAGCACCTTGCTCAAACTAATCACCGGCATCATCCCGCCCACGACAGGCGACCTGACCGTCAACGGTCGCGTGTGCTCGCTCCTCGAACTGGGCGCCGGCTTCCATCCCGACCTCACCGGGCGCGAAAATATTTACCTCAACGGCTCCATCTATGGCATGAGCCGTCGCGCCATCGACAAGCGCGTCGAACGCATCATCGACTTTGCCGAGTTGGGTGATTTTATCGACACACCCGTCAAGCATTACTCTTCCGGGATGTACGTGCGGCTGGGCTTTTCGGTTGCGATCCACACTGATCCCGACATCCTGTTGGTGGATGAAGTGCTCGCGGTGGGTGACGTCAATTTCCAGCAAAAATGTCTGCGCAGCATCGAGCTCTTCCGCAACCGCGGCGGCACTCTGATTCTGGTCTCGCATGACCTGAGCACCATTCAGTCGGTCTGCACCCGTGCCATCTGGCTCGAAGATGGCCGGATCCATGCCGATGGCGACCCGCTCAATGTAGGCATGGCCTACTTGGAAAGCATGGCGCAGCGCGAACACGAACACACGCAGGTCGACGCAGCAAACGAAGCATCGCGTCGTTGGGGAACCGGACGCATACGCATCCATACCGCCGAGCTTTGCAGCGCCGACGGACAGCCACGCGACTATTTTCACAACGGCGAAACCCTCCACATCCGTCTTCACTATCATGCTGACCACGCCGTTTCAGGGCCTATCTTCGGGATTGCCATTCATCACCAGAACGGCGCGCATGTCGCCGGCCCCAATACTGATTTCGACGGGCTTGTGTTGGGCGATCTTCAGGGTGATGGGTGCGTCGAGTACATCGTACCAGCGTTGCCTTTACTCGAAGGCGTCTACAGCCTCACCGTAGCCATCGTCGATGCGACCAATACCGAAACCTACGACTACCGCGATCGCCTGAGCCAGTTCCGCGTGCTGCGCGGCGCGGCCACCGACCGCTATGGACTGGTGGCATTGGGAGGTCATTGGCAACTATCGAAAATCAACACGACAAGCAGAGAGGCTATGTTCCAGGAGTGAACGCAAAGTCATCGGACAGTGTGTTGATTATCAGCCAGGATATCCTCGGCCGCTCGATGGCTGGGCCAGGCATCCGCACCTATTCCCTGAGCCAGGTTCTTGCCAGGCATATGCGCACTTTGGTGGCATCCCCACGTTATGACGCGACCGACCTGCCCCCCAATGGTGCAGAATTCCACCGTTTTGAACTGGGGGACTGGTCGACCCTGGCGCCGCTTGTCCAGCAATGCTCCGTCTGCGTTGCGCAGGGTGACATTGCCAACATCTTTCCAGAACTTGCCGACGTTGACGCCGCGGTGGTGATCGATGGCTATACTCCTTATCTGGCCGAACATCTTTCCACCTGGGCGCATCTGCCGGTTGCCGAGCAGATTTCTCACTGGAGCTTGCGGTTGCAAATCCTCAACCGTCAGTATCGTGTGGGTGATTTCTTTCTCTGCGCCAGTGAACGCCAACGCGATTGGTGGTTAGGCTTGCTCGAAGCGCACGGTCGCATCAATCCGGCGACGTTGGCTGATGACCCCTCGCTGCGGCGATTGCTGGACGTCGTGCCCTACGGTTTGCGCAGCGAGCCGATCCAGCGCACCCAGCAAGTGATCCGCAATGTGTGGCCGGGGATCGGGGATGAAGATAAGGTGCTGCTGTGGGGCGGCGGCCTCTGGCCCTGGCTCGACCCGCTGACTGCCATCCGCGCGGTGGCGCGGCTGTGGGCGCAACGCCAGGATCTCCGCCTGATTTTTCCCGGCACGCGCCATCCGAACCCCGTCGTCGAAACTATGCCAACGCACACCGCCGCGGCCAAACAACTGGCCGCCGAGCTTGGTCTGTATGACAAAGCTGTCTTCTTTGGCGACTGGATTCCTTACGCGGACTGGGACAACGTGCTGCTGGAGAGCGATCTGGCGTTGTCACTCCACTTCGACACGCTGGAGACGCGGCTGGCTTTTCGCAGCCGCCTGTTCGACTACATTCGCGCCGGCTTGCCCGCCATCGTCAGTCAGGGCGACGCCACCGCGGAGATTATCGCGCGCCATGAGCTGGGCATGGTGACGCCGATCGCCGATGTCGAGGCCGTGGCCGCGGCGCTGGCAGCTTTGCTCGACGAGCCGCGCCACACCCGCGCCGCCGCTTTCGAGGCCGCGCGCGCCCAATTCACGTGGGAACATGCCGCCGAACCGCTGGTGCGCTTCTGCCTGAATCCTTATCGGGCGCCGGATAAGGCTGTTCTTGGCGAGAAGTTTGGCAATCCGGTGCAGGTTGCGCTCGCCGAACAACTGGCGACGGCGCAAAAGACCATCGCAGCCTACGAAGCTGGCAAGTTTATGCGGATGATGCACGCACTCGGTCAGGTCAGACATCGCTTCCTCCCCGCGGCCCAGCACGACCGCACAACGCCCGCATGAAGACCACCGTCATCGTCCCGGTGTGGAACGGGCGTCCCTACCTGGAGAGCTGCTTCACCGCCCTGCTCGCGCAACGCACCTGGGCGGGCGAAGCGCCCGAACTGATCGCCGTGGACAACGCCTCGACCGATGGCAGCGCCGACTTCATTGCCGCGCGCTTCCCCACGGTCCGCTTGTTGCGCAATCGCACCAATCAGGGTTTTGCCGGCGGCTGCAATCGCGGCCTCGAAGCCGCCCACGGCGAGCTGCTGATCTTGCTCAACCAGGATACGCAGGTGCAGCCTGGCTGGTTGAATGCGCTGCACGCCGCGGCCGCCGACCCAACCGCCGGCGCGATCGGCTGCAAAATCCTCTACCCAGACGCGCGCACCCTCCAACACGCGGGCGCCACGCTGGAGTGGCCACTTGGTCTGGCCCACCATGTCGGCGCGGGCGAGCTGGATCAGGGGCAGTGGGACGCGCCGCGCGAGGCGGAGTTCGTCACCGGCGCGGCATTGGCGCTCCGCAAGGACGTACTGGCGCGCGTTGGGCCGCTCGACGAAGGCTTCTGGCCCGGTTACTTTGAAGACGCCGACCTCTGTCTGCGCATTCGCAAGGCGGGATGGCGCATCCTCTATGCGCCACAAGCCGTGCTGCTCCATCAGGAATCGACCAGCGTGCGCGACGCCGCACGCCGTGCTTATTATTATCAGTGCGGACGGCTGCGCCTGCTGCTAAAACACCTGGAGCCCGCGCGCTGGACAGAAGAATTTACGGCAGTCGAACGAGAAAACCTGCCAAAATTTGTGCGAGGACAAGAAGGGTTTGCGCTACAACTTGCCTATTCGACCATGATGATGGCCGCGCCGGCGCTGTTGGTTGACGTCTGGCGCGCCGACCCCGAGACGATCGTACAGGTTGTGGAGGCACTCCGCACTTTCTATCATTTGTCCATCGAGGAGACCAACCGCGTCCACGCCGAGCGTCTGGCCGCCACGACGCCGGCGTGGCGCACCGTAAGCGAAGCGCCGGCGAACCCCCAGGAGCGCTTGCGCTTGCCTTTGCTCTCCGACTTTATATTTACATCCAAGGTGCGCGGGATTGGCCCGCTCGTTGAAAGCTTCCGCCGCGTCTGGTACAATGTGGCCGCACGCTGGGGCGACCAGCATCTTCGGCTGCAACAGGATAGCATCAATGCCGAGTTGGCCGAGGAGCTTGCATTGCTGCGTCAGCAGATCGACCTGATGCTGGCCGAAAACGCCAAGCTGGCAGCAACCATCGCCCAGATGCAGCAAGAGAAAACGTACGTGGATCGCACATGACCGGACAGACCACCTCACCTCCATCCTTTGACGATGCCTTGCCCGCCGATACGCTGATCGAGATCGACGATCCCGCCATCGACCCCGCCGCGGTCATGACCGAAATTCGCCGGCGCATTGCACAGCGTCGCCGCGAGTTGGGCTACGAAAACCGCTCGTTTCCAAGCTACGGCGCCGCCATCTACCAGGGCGAGCCCAACGACATTGCTTTCGACAAAGACCTCCACTACTTCTTGCGTCTGGCGAATGCCACCTTTGCCGAAGCCGAAACCGAGCCAGTGTTGGCCGATTCGCCAGCGACGCGCGTCCCTGTGCTGGGACGTTTGTGGGGGATGGTGCGCGGCGGCGCGCATAATCTGGTCATCTTCTATGTCAACCGCGCCATCACGCATCAGACGAGCGTGAACAGTTATCTCGTCAGCGCCGTCAATCGCCTCACCGCCGTAGTCGAGGAGCAGCAGCGCACGATTAACCGGCTGCAATCCGAGCTGGAGGCGGAGCGCCAGCGTAGGTCATCCTGATATGAAATTTGCACTCGTCTCACCGCGCTACGGCGCGGATTTGGGCGGCGGCGCCGAGATGCTGGCGCGCGGGTTGATGCGCGAATTGGCGCGACAAGGACACACCGTCGAAGTCTGGACATCGTGCGCGCGCGACCATTACACGTGGCGCAACGAACTGCCCGCGGGCGAGAGCACAATCGACGGCATCCGCACGCTGCGCTTCCCCATCGACCAGTGGAACCTCAGCGAGCGCGTCCGGCTGGAAACCCAACTCAACGCCTATCACCATCTCAGCACAAATGACCAGTACGCATGGGTGGAGAGCGGGCCGATCAGCAGCGCGCTCTGCCGGCATGTCGCCGCACAAGCCGATGCGTTCGATGGAGTCATCGCGCTGCCCTACGCCAACCCGATGGTGCACGCGGCGGTCTGGATGGCGCCTGCCCGCATGTTACTGTGGCCCTGCCTCCACAATGAACCATACGCCTACCTGGAGCCTGTTCATCTGCTGCTGGAAAGCGTCTGGGGTGTGCTGTTCAACAGCCCCGAGGAGCAACTGCTGGCCTCCGAAAAAATCGCCGCAACCATGCCGCGCCACGCAGTGATGGGCGTGGGCGTCGGACTGGCCGCGCCCGCCCCCGTGTCC
>JACSRH010000170.1 GCA_014879855.1 Caldilineaceae bacterium
CTGGATCCACGCGTAGACCTGCGATTCGCCGCGCGTGAAGTGAAAGTCTGGATATTCCGCCAGCCGGTCGACCGCGGATTGGCTGGCGCCGAGCGCCTCGGCGCGGCCTTCGCGCCAGCGCCACAGCCAGACGGGGTCAAGATGCGCCTGGCCGATCATGTGTACGACGGTTTTCGACATAGAAACAGCTTACCCTTTCAAGCCGGTGAGTGTAATGCCCTCGATAAAGTAGCGTTGGAGGAAGAAGAAGAGCAGCGCAACCGGCAGCACCATGATGACCGAGGCGGCCATCAACTGCTGCCATTCCACCGTCGTCTGCGATTTGTAGAAGTCCTGCAAGCCGAGCGCAATCGTCTTTTTATCCTGAGAATTGATATAGATCAGCGGATAGAGAAAGTCGTTCCAGGTCCACTGGAACTGGAAAATGGCGACCGTCGCCAGCGCCGGCTTGGAAAGCGGCAGCATGATGCGCCAGTACTGCGCAAACTCGCTGGCGCCGTCGATGCGTGCGGCGTCAAACAATTCATCAGGGATGCTCTTGAAAAACTGGCGCAGCAGAAAGATCAGGAAGGCGTTGCCAAAGAAGGCCGGCACCCACAGCGGTTGAAACGTGTTGACCCAACCAAGCTGGCGGAAGACCAGAAAGAGCGGAATCATGGTCACGTGGTGGGGAAGCATCATCGTGGCTAACAGCACCACAAAGAGCACGCGGCTGCCAGGCGCCTGATAACGGGCAAAGGCGTAGGCCACCAGCGAACAGGAGAGCAAAGCCCCGATCACATTGAGGGCGGTCAGATAGAAGCTGTTGCCCAGATAGCGGATGATCGGCACCTCGCGCAGCGCGTCGCCGTAGTGGTTGAATTCGAAGGTGCGCGGCCAGAGTGTCGGCGGCCAGATGAAGAGTTCGGCATTGGGTTTGACCGAGGTGATCACCATCCAGTACAGCGGAAAGATAAACGCCAAAGCCAGCGCCGTAACGATGATGTAGATGATCAGGGTCTCTAGCCGCTTTGCCCAAAGACGGCTGCTGGAGCGCACGCGGACGGTTGATGTATTTTGTGGATGTGTCACAAGTGGTTCAGTTGCCATAGTAGACCCACTTTTCACTCGTGCGAAACTGCACGTAAGTCAACGCAATGATGACGACAAAGAGCAGCCAGGCCAGCGCTGAAGCATAGCCCATCTTGAAATAGTCAAAGGCATGGCGGTACAGATAGAGCACATAGAAGAGCGTCGAGTCCGCCGGGCCGCCGTCGGTCATGACATAGGACTGCGTAAAGATTTGGAAGCTGTTGATCAGCCCGATGACCAGCACGTAAAAAATAGAGGCAGAGATCATTGGCACGGTTACGTTGCGAAAGCGCTGCCAGCCATTGGCGCCGTCCAACTCCGCGGCTTCGTAGAGATGGCTTGGCACCCCTTGCAGCGCCGCCAGGAAGATCACCATGTTGAAGCCGATGCCCGTCAAGCTCATCAACACCAACCCCAGCTTCGACCAGGCTGGATCGCCCAGCCAGTTGGGGCCGATGATGCCAAACAACCCAAGAAACGAGTTGATCAGGCCAAAGCGCGGCTGCAGCAGCCAAATCCATAGGATCGACAGCGCCACGATGGGCATGATCGACGGGATATAAAAGGCCGACCGGTAGAGAGAACGACCGCGAATATCGCGACGGTTGAGCAGAATCGCCACCGCCAGGGAGACAGCCGCGCCAAGTGGCACGGCAAACAACGTGTAATAGGCCGTGTTCCAGATCGCCAGCCGCAACGATTCATCTTGTAACATCTGTTCGTAATTATAGAGGCCCACGAATCTGGTGGGCATCAGCACCGAATAATTGGTCAGGCTTAGATAGGCGGACGCAATCATTGGGCCTAAATAGAAAAGCACAAAGCCGATAATCCATGGGGAGGCGAAAATATAGAACCAGAGCGTATCTCTGGATCGCAGGCTGCGGAACCGGGTCGCACGCATGGATACCTCCTACACTTTCAAAAACAACCGAGACTCAGAAGTTGCCTGTTGCGACGCAGAGGCGCAGAGCGGCAGAGGGTGCGCAGAGAAAAGCCAAAGCGTTGGCAGACCTTTTTCTGCATTTTCTCTGCATCTCCGCGTCTCTGCATCGAAGCAAGTAACGTTCAAACAGCTTCTACAACCACAATTTGGCTATGCGCCGACCGACGTCCAGAATTCGTCGAGCGCCTTCTGCACCTGCGTCTGCATATCGGCAGCAGCCTGCTCGGGCGTCTTCTGGTCGTAGAGCACCCAGTCGCGGCCGGTGCCGGGCGAGGTCCACAGATCCTGGATCTCCTGGCCGACCGGCGTGATCGGGCGGAAGCGGGCATACTCCATCGATTCGTTGGCGATGCGGCGCAGCTCCGGATAGGGCGAGCTGGCGATCAGTTCTTCGGTCAGCGCGGCTTCCTTGAGACACGGGATGCTCTGCCGCTGGATGCCCAGATCGAGCTGCGTGTCGAACGAGGTCATGTAGTTCATCAGCTTGTAGCTGGCATCCAGGTTCTGCGCGCCGGTGGGGATCGCCAGGCAGAAGCCGCCGGCAAAACCGGTGACGTCGCTTTCGCTGCCGCGCACGTGCCACGGCGCCATCCCAAAGTTGAGGTCCGGGTAGTACTCGTTGAATTGGCTGAGATTCCAGTCGCCGTTGACCATCATCGCCAGCGTGCCGGCGCCGAAGGGCGAGAAGCCCGCCGTGCTGGGCCAGCCGGCGCTGAAGTCGGCCGCGGCCTGAATCCCGCCCACGCCCTCGACGACATCCTTCTGCCACTGAAGTGTTTCGACCAGCTTGGGATTGTCCATCCATGCGGTGCGGTCGTCCTTCATAAATTCGCCGCCATTTGACCAGGCATAGACATAATCGCCGCCGTTGCCATAGCCGTTTTTCTCGAAGGGCACAAAGCCCATCTGCTCAACCTGGCCGTTGGCATTGCTCTTGGTCAACTGCGCGGCCAGATCGCGCATGGCTTCCCAGTCGTAGGTAGGTGGCGCCTGGTCGGGGTCGAGACCGGCTGCGCTGAAGAGATCCTTGTTCCAGAAGATGAAGCGACCGTCGGTGTTGAAGGGGATCGAATAGAGCTTGCCCTGCCAGTTGCCCTCGGCCCAGGTCGCCGGCCAGAAGTCGTCCGGGCTGACATCGTACTGCATCACATAGTCGTCGATCTGGGTGGCGCCGCCGCGACCGGCCCAGCCAGCCATGCGGAAGCGATCCTGGATGATCAAGTTCGGCGCAGTGCCACCGGCGCTGGAGGTCAGCACCTTGGGCATCATCTCGCCCCACTTGAAGCTGACCAACTCCACCTTGGCGCCCGGGTTCGCCTCCTGATACTTGGCAAGCGTCGCTTCCAGCCAGTCCTTTTCAATTTCCGACCAGAACTGGATGGTGCTTTCGGCGGCGGCTGGTTGCGCGGCGCCGCCTGCGGCTGGCGCGGCGCCCGGTGCCGCCGGGGCAACACAGGCGGCCAACGCCGCCATACCGGCAGCACCAGCGCTCCACTGCAAAAACTGGCGTCGAGAAAAACGGTTTGCTGTCATGGTGCAATTCTCCTTTGAATACGAAACAAGGTTGGAAACAAAGATCAGCGTCAGCGTGAAGGCATACGCTCAGCGTGTAAAACACGTTCGGGTGAACGAAACAACTCTTGAATGACCAGACAAGCCGCACCAATGACAGGGGCATCGTTGCCCAGTGTGGCGCATAAAATTTGCACCTGCTCTGCGGCGACGGAAAAGGCGCGTTTCGCCACCAGCGCCCGCAGCGGCTCCAGCAGCAGATCGCCGGCGGCTTGTGCCACTTCACGCCCAAGAAAAACCGCCTGTGGATCAAGCAAATTGATAAGACTCACAATGGCCGCGCCCAGGTACTGAATCTCCTGATCGATCAGGCGCAGGCTGAGCAGATCGCCGCGACGGGCGGCAATCGCAATCGCTTCGACGCTCATGCTTTGTGGTTGGCCTGCACAGATGTCCGTCAACATCGTGTCTTCGCCACACATCATTGCTTGCTGCGCCGCCTGCACCAGCGCGGTGGCGGAAGTGTAAAGTTCGAGACAGCCATAATTGCCACACGTGCAGTGCGGTCCAGCAACCTCTATGGTCGTGTGACCTACTTCGCCAGCAATCCCGTGCACGCCACGCTGAATGACGCCGCCCGTCATGATGCCGGCCCCAACACCGGTGCCGATCGCCAGGTAGATGAAATCTTCGAAGGTGCGTCCGGCGCCGAACCAACCTTCGGCCAGTGCGCAGCCGTTCGCATCATTGTCGATAAAAACTGGCAAGCCAAAACGTTCTTCCAAAATTTGTTTGATCGGCACATTGCGCCAACTGCCAAAATTGGGCGGTGAGAGAATTGTGCCCTCGGCGGCGCTCAGCGGGCCGGGCGCGCCCACGCCGATGCCGACAATCCGTCCGCACAATTCGCCACAATCTGCCAACAATTGCTCTAGCAGTTCGGTGAGCGTGCTTAGGGTAATTTCAACCGGGTGATCGTAAGTAGAAGCGGCAGAGATACTGCGTAGAATGTTGCCTTGTAGGTCGCTCACGATGGCGCGGATTTGCGAGCGGGCCAGATCGACGCCAATCACCGCATAACGCGTAGCATTGATCGTCAGACGGATGCGTGGGCGTCCCAACTCAGCGCTGCTCTGTCCATCCTCGATTATTAATCCTTGCTCTAGCAGTTCGCCCACAATATTGGAGATAGCCGCGTGGGTCAACCCTGTGTGCCGACTTAGTTCGGCGCGGGAGATGCCTTGGTTGCGCCGTATTACCTCGAGCACGCCGGCGCGATTGCCTGAGCGGATTGTAGGCGGCCCTAATCTCGCTTGTGGCTGAGAAGAACGCATAGAACCCTCTAGAAGTCGATTGGATAGAACACAATAACGATAGTGAATATTTGTATGGGGTTATTTTATCTACTTGAAAAAGTATATCTGAGAGATAAGGACTTGTCAAGCAGGAAAATTTACGCGCGGGTATACTTCACGTTTGGGACGTAATGCGCCCCTAAGTTGAATTACACTCAATTTACGCTCTTTTAAATGCACCTTCTGTTTGTTAGTAGTGGAAGTTGCCAAGGAAAGCACCGCCGTGGTCGCTCTGCCTGCTCGACGACAAGCTGGGTCGCCCCTTCCTGCAGAGGATAGCCGTCGCGGCAGCCGTTTGACTGCAAGTCGTATCCGCGCACTTTCCTGCACCGAACAGTCGATGGTGGCCGTGCGGCGCAACGTCACCCATCATCTCGACCACACCCTGGTTGGCGGCCAGCCATGGTAAAAGGAGAGTTTGTCGGCGTTCAAGCCCAGGTTGTCGCCGCGACGATGCGCCGCCTGCATTCCCTTGGCAAGTTCAATTTAATTTTCTGGTTTCCGGCACACGCACCTCGCCGGACATCAGCTTGGGGAGAAGAGGGTCGCACATTGGGTTTGTCTATAGATTACATCGAAGATGATAGCAGAAGATGACAAGTTGGGTTACACTAGGGCCATCACCACACCCAGTCGGCAAAGCATCGAAAGGCATTGCATGATGACGACGATCCAATATTTCTTTGAAAGCGTCGAGCCGGGCGCTATTCTCGAATTGGGGAGCCGCACTGTGAGCGAGGAAGAAATTCTCGCTTTTGGCCGCGAATATGACCCACAGCCCTTTCATATCGACCCGGTGGCCGCGGAGGCATCGATCTTTGGCGGGCTGGTCGCCAGCGGCTGGCACACCTGCGCGCTCACCATGCGGTTGATGGTCGACAGCTTTCTGAGCCGCGCGGCCAGCCTGGGGTCGCCTGGCGTGGAACAGATCCGCTGGCTGCGTCCCGTGCGGCCGGGAGATACGATTTCGGTGCGCATCGTCGTACTGGAAACGCGCGCGTCACAGAGCAAGCCCGACCGCGGCGCCGTCAAAATGCGCACCGAGGTAACCAACCAAGCCGGCGAACTGGTGATGACAATGGAAAGCACAGGGTTGGTGGGACGGCGTCCCAAAGGATAAGCCACCTCCATGCAGGCAATCACCGACTTCTTTATGCGCAACATGATCACCGTCTATTTTTTCTATGGCCTCGCCTTTTTTACGATGGGGTTGGCGCTGGCGCTGACTGCACGCCACACCTCGCGACTGCGCTTTGCACGGGCGATCCCTTGTATGGCAGCCTTCGGGCTGCTGCACGGCGCGCATGAATGGTACGAGATGGGTGAGCGAATTGCGCGGGAAACCCGCCAGTACGCGCCCAGCCTGCCCGCAGAGCTCGCCCGGCTTTTCCTGCTGGTGGCTTCGTTTGCGATGCTGCTCTGTTTTGCTGTCCAGTTGCTGATGCCCGCGGCCGCGCCGCGCCGGCGCGTCTACGGGCCAGTAGCAGCGTTGGTGGCGCTCTGGGCTGGTGTGAGTTTAATCTATGCGCGCATTGCCCAGACGTCGCCTCTAGAAACGGTGGCGATCGCTGATGGCTTGGCTCGCTATCTATTGGCGATGCCTGGCGCGGCGCTGGCAGCCTGGGCGTTGATGCGTGAACAGCGCGTGCTGCGCCTCATGGAGCTCTCGCAATTTGGCCGGGACATGGTGTCGGCGGCGGCGGCGCTGCTGCTCTATGGCGTTGTCGGCCAGCTCTTTCTAACACCCAGCGCGCTGCCATGGACTGTTCACCTGAGTAGCGAACAATTTATCTTGTGGTTCGGCATCCCGGTGCAGCTCTTCCGCGCGGTGATGGCGGTGGCGCTGACGGTCTTTCTCATCCGCATGATGAATGCCTTTGCTGTTGAGCATAATCGACAACTCGAACGCGCCGATCACGCGCGAAGGGTCGCACAACAGGGTGCACTGGATGCCGAACGCCGCACAATGGTCGCCATGGAGACGATGAACGATGAGTTGCGCCTGGCCGCGCACAAACTTTCTTTGCTGCTCGATGTCTCCAACTTGCTCGACATGCCTGATGGGTTGGAAACGCGATTATGGCAGGCGATGACGCGTATCATCGAGGCGTTGCCTTTTGCCGACGCGGGGCTGGTGCTGATCAGCCGGTGGGATGGGCGCAGCGAAGCGGTGATGGGAGCAATCGGCTTTGATGCGATCGACGCCGACGGAGACAGCGCGATCTATGCCCAGGCCGTCGAACTCGGGCGCGTCTGCGCGGCGAAAGGGCTGGCGGTGTGCCGTCATGCTGACGGCGCTGTGATCCAGTTTGATGTCGAGGCTGAGGCGAACGACCCTCAGCACAAATGTCGCGCCCACGGCGCGCCCACCACCATGATCAGCTATCCGGTGACGGCGCATCATCACGCCTACGGCAGCATTGCGCTGGTGCGTCTTTCACCGATCCGCTACCGGCCGGCGCCGGCCGAAATGGCGTTGATGGCAGGTGTAGCGCAACAATTGGGCGTCTCGATCGAGAACGCACTGCTCACCGCCGAAGCGCAGCGCCACGAACAGGTGCTGGGCGAAATGTTGCGCCAGGTCGTCAGCGCGCAGGAGTCCGAGCGCCAGCGCATCGCTCGCGAGTTGCACGACGCCACCGGCCAGTCGCTGACCGCGGTGGGGCTGGGACTGCGCGGGGTAGAGACGCAACTGGCCCAATCCGCCTGTGATCCAACCCTGGCGCCGCTGGTGAACCAGGTGCGTGAACTGCGTTCCTTTGCGCAGAACGCACTCGGCGAACTTCACCACATCATCAGCGATTTGCGCCCGCCGCAGCTTGACGAACTCGGATTGGCGGCCGCGTTGCGCTGGTATGTGCAGAACTACGCGCGGCGGCGCGACATCGACGCCACCTTCCGCGTTGAGGGCGATGACAGCCGCCTGCCGCCCAATTACCGGACTGTGCTCTACCGCATCGCGCAGGAGTCGCTGACCAACGTTGCCAAGCACACGCAGGCCACACAGGTTAGCGTCCGTCTCAAAGTGGGTGACGAGCAGGTTGAGCTGGAAGTCGCCGACAATGGGTGCGGCTTTGACCCAACGCTGCCCAGCCGCCTCGCCGGCCAGCCGATGGTCGGGTGGGGCGTCGTGGGGATGCGCGAACGGGCGTTGCTTTTAGGCGGCCATTGCATCATCGACACAGCGCCCGGTGCAGGCACACGGGTGCACGTCACGGCGCCCGTCAATCATGATCGTCTGATCTTATCAAGCGAGGAGGCCCGCGTCTATGGCTGATCGACCGTTGCATCTGCTGCTCGTCGACGACCATCCGATCGTGCGCACGGGGCTGCGCATGCTTTTCCAGTCCGAACCTGACATGCAAGTGGTCGGCGAGGTTGACAGCGGCGCCGAAGCCATTGCCGCGGTGCAGAAGTTGCGTCCCGACGTGGTGATCATGGATGTCGCTATGCCGGGCATGAATGGCATCGAGGCGACGCGCCAGATCAAGGCGAACAGCCCGGAGACAGCTGTGCTGGCGCTCACCATGCATGAGGACGAGCAATATTTCTTTGCGATGCTCAACGCGGGTGCGTCCGGCTACATCCCAAAGCGCGCGGCGCCCGATGATCTTGTCGCCGCCATCCGGGTGGTGGCGGAAGGCAATGTCTTCCTCTATTCGTCGCTGGCGCGCTTCTTGATGAAGGATATCGCCGAGCAAAAGCTGACAGCCACCAGCGAGGCTGACGGCCTGACCGCGCGCGAGATCGAGGTGCTGACGCTGATCGCCGAAGGGAGCACCAGCCGCGAGATTGCCGAGGACCTGGTGATCAGCGTCAAGACAGTCGAGCGTCACCGTGAGAATATCATGCGTAAGCTGGACATTCATAGCCGGGTGGAGTTGGTGAAGTACGCGATCAGGCGCGGGCTGATTCAACCGCAGTAACCATGGAGCGTTGACGCGGATCGGACAGACCAACGCGCATCAATCCCTGTTGTTCCCCTGCGAACCTCTGCGTCGCCGCGTTAAACCGGCAATTTTCAAGCGGGCGCTCAGGCGGCGACGGGTTGGACGCCTGGCCGCGTGCGGAACAAGGCGCACCCGTAGCAGCGGGCTGGCAATTTCCCATCGGCGCGCAGTCGCGCCATCCAGCAAGGAATATCGGTGCAGGTGCACGCTGCGCAGGAATTGCGCGTTTTGGGTGGGCAGGTGTTATGTTCCCAACAGGCGCGTTCCGCGGCCAGCGGTGACGCAGCGGCAGACGACGCGACCAGTCCCGCGGCTACGGCGCGGCTGGTGCGCTGGGCATCGGCCTCCGCTTGCCAACGCGCATCGAGCCGGCGCAGCCCGCCAGCAATCGCCACAGTAACGGCAATCGGTATGCCCAGCCGTAAAATAAAGAGGCTGATCAGAGCAAGCGTCTCCATCAAAACATCCATGACCTGTTCTCTATCAAGATTTTTTCAATGTGCAGAATGCTCGGCTTCATCACCGCTGAAGAAGCGTATGCCAATGATCCAGGCGAGCAACGCCGCGGCCAGGATGCCAACCGTTGAGATCCACTCCAACACATGGGGTGTATAGGCCGCGCCCACCGTGTGTACGACTTGCGCGTACAGGGTGGCGTCGAAGCGATTCATCAGCACTCCGGCCAGGACCAGGCCTGGTGCGATCCATTGCACGGCGCTGGATCCGCGCAGCCGCAGGATCAGCCACAGCGTGACTGGCGCCACGACGCCGATCGCCAACTCGGCCCACCACAGCACCGCGGCAGAACCTGTCCACAGCAGCGTAACCTCGTTCGCCCACCAGACTTCGGCTATTTTTGCCACAAAATACACAATGCCGAACCCCACCACCATGCGACACAAGCCATGCACCACTGTGCGATCCTCCGGCCGGTGTAAAATGCGCATGGCAACACGGTAGGCCAGTGTGGCAAGGCTCAGCCCGGCCATGATCGACGACAGATAAAACAGGATCGGCAGGAACGGCGTCCACCACAACGGATGCAGACGGTGCGGCATGTTGAGGTAAAGCGTGCCCAGCGTCGACTGATGCAGCGTAGAGAGCGTCACGCCCACGATCGTCACTGGCAGCATCATCCAGCGGATCCCCTTGAGCAACGGGTTGACCCAGCGCCACTTCAGGCGGCCCAGGAAGTTCGGGCTGGTTTCCAGCACCAATACCGTTGTGTAAAACAACACGCAGCAACTGATCTCAAAAAGCGGCGAATGCACGTTCCAGTAAAGGATGAAGTTGTAGAAGTGATCCGGCCGCCCTAAGTCGAGCACCAGCAACGCCAGCACAGCTGTATAACCCATCAACCCAGCCAGGATCGCGGGCCACAGCGCCGCGTGATAGTGTTCCCGATGAAAGACATGCACCACCGCGGCCAGGGTGAAGCCGGCGCCAGCAAAGGCGATCAGCCCAAAATCGAAGCCGATCCAGATGCCCCACGAATACGCGTCACTCAGGCCGGTGGTTGGGCCCAGGCCGAGCAGCAGGCGTCCGACGCCGGCCACTACGCCGGCCAGCGTCAAAAAGCCAAGCACGCCCAATAGGATGTCGAACCGTCGGATCGCCGGCCAGTTAATCTCTGTTGCGGTGGTGGAAGTGTTGGCACGCAACGATGCGCCACGAATTGCCATGGGTCAATCCTCTTTCTTTTCCTGCCATGCTGCGCGTCCGGCCTCATCTCGGATCGCGGACGTCTCTTCCGCTCCAACCGCGGCCTCGTCCGCCTTAAGCTGCCGGCGGCGCAGGATCAGATGCAACCCGGTCGCCAGTGTGGCGACGCTGAGCGCAAGCGCTGGCGTCAAGCCCATGACTGTTTCGGCTGTCTGTGAAATGGCCCCGCCGGCCAGTTGCGGGAAGTTCAATTGCGCAAAAGGCACGGCGGACAGATAGAGCATCGAGGCGCCACCTGCTTCATGTTCGCCGTAAATGTGATTTATGTAGGATTGGGGGCGGCGTGCGATCTGCGCGCGCGCCTGCGCCAGCAATTCAGTGCGTTTGCCAAAGCGCAGCGCGCCGTTGGGACATGCCGACACACAGGCGGGCGTCTGTCCTTCTGCCACGCGCTGCTGAAAACAGAGTTGACATTTATGAATCAATCCCAGCGGATTGTCCCAGTCATACGTAGGCACGCCAAAGGGACAGGCATATTGGCAGTAACGGCAGCCGATGCATTTTTGTGCATCGTAGACGACCGGCCCTTCTGGCGTTTTGCGCAGCGCGCCGACGGTGCACGCGGAGACGCACGCTGGATGCAGACAGTGCATGCACTGTCGTTTGACATAAGTGGGCTCCCCTGCGGCGTCCGCTTCCGTGGCAACGTAGGTCAGCGCCTCGCTGCTCAAAGCCTGGGGCGGCGTTTCCGGGTTTGGCATGTCGTTGGCGACCTTGCACGCCAACGCACAGGAGTTGCAACCCGTACAGCGCGTGAGGTCGATCAGCACGCCCACTGCCTCGTCAGCGGTTTCGGCATTGGGTTCGGCTGTAGCAGCCTGGGCCGGCTTGCGATCCGCCAGCACGCTGCCTGTAGCCGCGGCCGCGAGTCCCAGCCCCGCGCGCCGCACAAACTCACGCCGGTTGATCAACCCGCAGGCAGGAAACGGCTGATCGCCCTGGGGCTGTGTCCCTGTGGCCGAGATGGCTTTGCGCTCCATCACAGGCCTCCTTTCCGGCCCCAGCGCGCCGCCACTAGCACGAACGCGATGCCCAACAAGCCGCCGATGCTCACGCCAAAACCAAGACTCATCGGGACAAAAAAGGTGGTGGTGCGCGCGGCCTGCTCCGCTTGATTCAACTGGGCGCGCAAAGCCGGCGCCTCCGCGGCGGCTGCGATCACGTCGTGACGGCGCAGCGCATCTTCACTTGTCGTGCTGGAAGCGGTGCGCACCTGTTCGGCATGACAGTCGAGACAGTTCTGGCTGGCGACGGCGACAAAATCATGGCGCGGCGCCGTCAGCAAGGCCAACGCCGAGTCAGCCGCGGCAAGCTGCTCGCCCACTGCCGGGACCTGATCGACCATGTGGCAATCGGTGCACGCGGCGTCGCCCAGCCAGTGCGCGGTGTGCAGCGAGTCATCCAGCGCGTCGCGGTGGCAGCTCTCGCAGAGGGTCTTCTCGCTGAGCCGCAAATCCTGTGAGTGCGCCATGTGACAGCTAATGCACTGGACGCCGGCCTCGGCGTGGACGGTGTCTTCCCAGTTGTGCGAGATCGCCGCGTGACATTCAATGCAGACCGAGGAATCGCTGTCCAGCCGAATCATATCCGCCTCAGGGTGTCCGCGCGTATAGGCGCCATGGCAGGTCTCACACGTTGCCACGGGCGCGCCATCCTCTAGGAACTGACCATGAGTGGACATCTCCCAGGATTCAAGTTCGACGCTGTGACAGCCACAGCCTTCTTCATCTGTCTGCGTCTGCGCCCTGGCCGCTGGCGTAAACGCCAGACAGCACAAACAAGCCAGCAGCAGCGCACACAGCACATACCGCCGATTTAAGTGGAGGGTTGGTCGTTGCCCCATAAATTACCCCTAACTGCCGATTTATCCAGAAGTTCCGCCGCGCAGGTCGGGCTATCAGCCCGGCGTTGTGTTCGCACCCCGCAACCAACTTCCGGATGAAAAATTAAAACTGCGCACCAAGTGCACATCCGTCACTTTCAACCAGTTTATACATGCGTATAGCGATGGCTGAGCACATTGATCAGCCACATCACCAGCGCAGGCGCCCCAAAACGCAACGCGCCCAGCACAGTCAACGCCAGCGCAATGATGGAAAACTCGTAAAGCGTCATGCCTGCCTCCTTTGAGTGTCACTTTGGAGCCTTATCCGCGCCGCGTAAATGGGCGTCGTCTCGACTTCAATTCGTTTGCATCAACCTTAGCACGTTTAACTCGCGCCAACATCCAGTCTGCGCCCCATCTTGTCTCCCTATTTATCGATTGGGCTCCCCTACAAAGATGGGGCGTTCACCCAAGAGAATCCAGCAAGCGCACTGGGGTGAATGTTTGGGGAATATGGGGCGCGCATGGGAAAAGCACCCTGATGCGGGAACAAGTTCCCCGGTGTGCGCCGTTACTCAGCGTAGGAGAGATGTAGATGACGCGTAGGAAATGGGTTGCATTGTTCAAACGAAATGCGTTGCGCCTGACGCTGGCGGGAACGGCGCTTGTCGCGCTGATGGGTGTAGGGATTTTCCAATGGCTGCTGGCTGATCTGCCCGCGGTGACGGCGCTGGAATTGCGCGCGGCGCGGCCGACGACGCAGATCCTCGACCGCAACGGCAAGTTGCTTTACGAAATGCTTGACGCCGACGCCGGCAAGCAGCTTGATCTCACCCTGAGCCGCGTGCCGCGGGCGTGCGTGCAGGCGACGATTGCCACCGAGGACAGCCGCTTCTTTTACCATCCTGGCGTCGACCCGCTGGCGATCACGCGCGCAATCTGGCAGAATCTGCGCAGCGGCGGCGTCTCGTCCGGCGCCAGTACGTTGACGCAGCAGCTTGCGCGCAACCTGCTCATGGGCGAAACAGAGCGTTACCAGACCAGCTATCGGCGCAAGCTGCGCGAAGCCTATCTGGCCTGGCAACTCGAACGCCACTATGACAAAGACCAATTGCTGGCGCTTTATCTCAACCAGACCTATTATGGCAATTTTGCCTTTGGTTTGGAGGCGGCCGCGCAGATTTTCTTTGCAAAACCCGCGACGCACCTGAGCGCCGCCGAATGTGCGCTCCTGGCCGGGCTGGTGCAATATCCGACTGGTTACAACCCTTTGCTCGACCCAGAGGCCGCCAAAGGTCGCCAACTCACGGTGCTGCGGCTGATGAAGGAGGCTGGCTATCTCGATGTCACCTCGATGGAGGAGATCGCACGCGAGCCGCTGCAATATCATTCGCGGCTCTTTGACATCGAAGCGCCCCACTTTGTGATGTATGTGCAGGATCTTCTGGTGCAGCAGGTGGGCGCGGCGCGGCTGCGGGAAGGCGGGCTGCGCGTCTACACCACGCTCGACCTCGACTTGCAACGCCAGGCGGAAGCAGCTGTCACGCGGCGCCTGGCGCAGTTGACCTGCCAGGGCGTCACCGCGTGCGATGACCCGGCCGCGCACAGCCGCCGCGTCGATAACGCCGCCGCGGTGGTGCTCGACAGCGCCACTGGCGACATTCTGAGCCTGATCGGCAGCCCGGATTATTTCAGCGCGACGATCAGCGGCAACGTCAACGCGGCGTTGGTGAAGCGCCAGCCGGGCAGCGCGATCAAGCCCTTCACCTATGCCGCCGCGCTCGATCCACGCTGGAGCAGCCGCACGGGCCAGCCGCCGCTGACCGCGGCCAGCATTCTGCCCGACCTGCCAACCACTTTCCAAGTCGAAAATGTCGACGGGCGTTGGGCGCCCTATCGCCCGCAGAACTACGACCGTCAGTATCACGGTCCCGTGAGCGTGCGCACGGCCCTGGCGAACAGTTACAACATTCCCGCCGTCGCCACGCTCGACCGCATTGGCGTGGAGACGCTGCGCCAGCTCGCCGGTCAGGCTGGCATCGAGACCTTTACCGGCCGCTACGGCCTTGCGCTGACGCTGGGCGGCGGCGACGTGCGCCTCTTGGATCTGACTGCCGCGTATGGCATCTTCGACGACGGACGGACGCTGACGCCGCGGGCGATTCTGGGGATTGAGGGATTAGGAGATTGGAGATTAGGAGATTGGAGATTGGGGATTGGAGAGGCGGCTCCCGCCCAATCTCCAGTCTCCAATCTCTCATTCCCTCAATCTCCCCCTCCCCAATCCTCCGGCCAGCAAATTATCGCGCCGCAAACCGCGTACCTCATCACCGACATTCTTGCCGACAATGGCGCGCGTGCGCCGGCCTTTGGCATCAACTCGGTGCTCAATCTGCCCTTCCCGGCCGCCGCAAAAACGGGCACGACGACCGACTGGCGCGACAACTGGACCGTGGGATATTCTACACAGCGGCTGGTCGGCGTGTGGGTGGGCAACGCCGACAACGCGCCGATGGCCGGCGTCAGCGGTGTGGATGGCGCCGGGCCGATCTGGCACGACCTGATGCGGCTGGCGCACCCGCGCACGCCGCGCGCCTTTGCCCAGCCGGAGGGCCTCGTCGCGGTCGAGATCTGCGCGCCGAGCGGGATGCTGCCCGCGCCCGATTGTCCGCGCACGCGCCGGGAGCTGTTTATCGAGGGTGCACAGCCCACGCACCCAGACGATCAATTCCGCCGCGTGGTGCTCGACCTGGCGACGGGATTGCCCGCCACGGCAGCCACGCCGGAAAATCGCCGCGGCGCCAAAGTCTTCTGGATGCTGCCGCCCATCTATCACGACTGGATGGCGGCGCAGGGCATTGCCATCGCGCCGCCTGCTGTTGCGATGCAGATGGCGGCCAGTCCCGCCCGCACAACAGATGGAAACTTTCAAAGAACCGCCAACGTCTATCTTAAAGAGACAACAGCGCCACTGATGCTGACCCAGCCGAATAGTTTTGCCGCCTATCAATTGCACCCTGGCTTGCCGGCGCGCAGCCAGCGGCTGCGCATCGCAGGGTTGAGCGCGGACGGCAGTTCATGGGCGACGCTGCGGCTGATGGTTGACGGCGAAGTGCTCGCGACGATGCAAGACGCCGCGCGTATCAGCAGTTGGTGGGAGATGCAGCTGGGCGCGCATCGTTTCTGGATCGAGGGCGAGGCAGTGGCGGGTGCGGCCACTGTTCGGTCAGGGGAAGCATTGATCCAGGTTGACGAGTTTCAAAGCAACTGATCGCTCTGGGAAATTTTCTGCTTTGAAGATGAATACGCACTGTAACCTATATATTCTCATTTCTGCTGAGGAGATCTTCTATGCAACAGCGCAATCGTTTGCAGTCACTTCATTGGATTGTTCTTTTTGCAATGCTGTTCACCATCGGCGCGCCCGCGGTCAACCCGTCGGTGCAAGCAGCGACGCCGAACGCGCCGGCCTTGCAAGCAAGCGCGGCTGCGCCCGTCCTGCTGACGACCATGCCCGCGGACGGCGCAAACTGGGACGGCGGCCCCGTCACGTTCACCTTTGACCAGCCGATGGCGTCGGCGCAGTTGTCTGTGTTGCCGGCATTGGCGGGGGAAACCAGCGTGCAGGGCGACGCCGTCGTCTTCACCCCGACGGACGCGCCCGCAGCCAGCACTCGCTACCGCTTCAGCTTTGCCGAAGCCATCGCGACCAGCGGCGCGGCCGTGAGGGGCGTGATTGAGATCACGTTGCAGAGCGCTGGCCCGCTGGGCGTGGTCAGCACGCAGCCATCCGACGGCGCCGTCGAGGTTGATCCCAACAGCCCGATTACCGTCATCTTCAGCCGGCCAATCGTGCCGTTGGTGGGTGTTGAGGAGCAGGCCGACCTGCCACAGCCGCTGAACTTCGAGCCTTTCTTCGAGGGGCAGGGAGAGTGGATCAGCACGAGCGTCTATCAATTCCACCCGGCAGCTCCCCTGGCCGCGGCGACGGCCTTCAACGTGACCGTAGCGCCGCTGACCGGCGTGGACGGCAGCGCGATGAGTGAACCAACCACCTTCAGCTTTGCCACCACCGCGCCAATTGTAGTGAGCGCCACCCCTGGCGGCATCCTCGTCGCGCCGGACGCGGCGGTCGCCGTGACCTTCAGCCAGCCGATGGATCAGGCAAGCACGCAAGAGGCCTTCAGCCTGCGCGGCCAGGACATGAAATCACGCGAAGGTGCGTTCACCTGGGATGAGACCAGCACGGTGATGACCTTTACACCGGCCGCGCGGCTGGACTATGGAGAGGTCTACGCCATTGACATTGCGAAGACGGCGCAGCCAGCGAGCCAACAGGGCGTTCTGCGCGAGGCGTGGTACAGCACCTTCACCGTGGCGCCGCTGCCCGCGGTCAAGAGCACATCGATCCTGCCGGATGCACAGGGCGTCAACCCGGAGCAGGAACTGCGCGTTGCATTCACCGCGCCGGTGAGCGAGACCATGCTGTTCGACGCCATTCGCATCGAGACGGCGCTGACCAACACGCAGGTCGTCAGCTACACCTACACCGATCTCTATGAACTGACCAATGGCGCCATGGATCAGGTGCAGACGCAGCCGCCCTTTGGCTATGGCACGCATCTGATGCTCAATTGGTACAAGCAGCCCAACACCACCTACACGGTGACGATCGGCAGCAATGTGAGCGATTTCTACGGCAACACATTGTCGGAGCCGTATGTCCTCTCCTTTACGACCGGCGACTTCTCGCCCATTGTGCAGATCGACCTCGACCGCTTCACACACTACAGCGCGTTCACGACGACGATCGTAGGTGTGCGCTATCGCAACGTCGACGCTATTGACGCCAAGCTCTATCGCCTGCCGCTGGTTGATCTTTTCCAACTGGCGGGTGAAAATAGCTGGTCGGTGTGGGACAACTACGTTGTGCCCGACCAGGCGCAGAATTTGCTCTGGGAACGGAGCTATACGCCGGAAGGCGGCGATAACGTCATCGAGCGTCTGGGCATCAAGCTCACCACGGTGCAAAGCAGCGGCGGCCCGGAAGCAGCGCTGCCGCCCGGCGTTTACCTGCTGGAAGTGCGCGACCCGACCGCGTTGGCGCGGGAAGATGGCTCCCCCGCGGTGCAGCGCTCTGCGATCATTATTTCCAACAACAACCTCACTTTCAAACGTGCGTTGCAGGGCGACAGCCTCGCCTGGCTCACAGACCTGGCCACCGGCCAACCGGTGGCAGGCGCGGCGGTCACCTTTACCCGCACTGGCCCCGCGCTGGGAGAAGACGTCACCGACAGCAATGGCATGGCCCTGGCCGACCTCGACCTGACGCAAGACGATCAGTGGAAGCCTTTCTTCGCCTACACCGGCGAACCTGGTCAGCCTGACTTTGCCGTCGTTTCGTCGGAGTGGGCGGAGGGCATCCAGCCCTGGTCGTTCAATCTGGACGCCAGCGGCATCAGCGACCCGATCGTGATGCATCTCTACACCGAGCGGCCGATCTATCGCCCTGGCCAGCAGGTTTTCTGGCGCGGCATCTTCCGCATGTTGGAGGATGACGCGTGGACGTTGCCGCAGGCTGGGCTGAACGCCATCATCAACATCAACGACGGCATGGGCAACCTGATCTTCACGGGCCAGGCTCCGGTCAGCCAGAACGGCACGATTCACGGCGACTTTATGCTGGCGCCCGATGCGCCGACCGGCTACTACAGCATCAATGTGCTGGCGCCGCGCGACAGCGAAGCCTATCACTCGGCAAGCGGTTATTTTCAGGTGGCCGCGTATCGCAAACCCGAATTCCAGATCGCGGTCAAGACCAATCAGCCTGAATACATCCAGGGCGAGACGGTGACGGCGACCGTGCAGGCGGACTACTTCAGCGGCGGCCCGCTCGCCCACGCGCCGGTGGAATGGCGCGTGGCCGGCTATAGCTACACCTTCAACTGGGCCGATGCCCCGTCTGGCCGCTACTTCAGCTTCGACCCCTTCGACCCGGACCAGCCGGTGTACAACCCTTACGACGCCTATCAGGGCCTGGTCCAGGAAGGCCGCGGTGTGACCGACGCCAGCGGCGCCTTTGTCATCGAACTGCCCGCGGACCTGGGCGGCACAATCGCCAGCCAGATGTGGAACCTGGACGTGACGATCACCAGCCCGACCAACCAGGCGGTCTACAACACGACGCGCTTCCCCGTGCATCGCGGCGCGTACTATGTTGGCCTCAGCCCGGCGAGCTATGTGGCGGAAGTTGGCAGCCCGGTGCAGATGGATGTGGTGAGCGTGCGACCTGACAAAACGATGTACGCCGGCGCCGAGCTGGAGGTCGTCGTCTATGAATACGTGTGGAGCAGCGTCTACGAGCAGGCCGAGGATGGCAATTTCTACTGGAAGTCGTCCGCAGAGCGCACACCGGTCTACACGACCACTGTGACGACCGACGATCGCGGCGCGGCGGAGATTCAGTTCACGCCGGAAAAGGGCGGACAGTATCAGGTGACGGCCACAGGTGAAGACACGCTGGGCAACACCATCCGCAGTGCGACCTTTCTCTACGCCGCGGGCGCGGGCGAATTTGTGTCGTGGCCGCGCGAGAACAACGACCGCATCGAACTGGTCGCGGACAAGCAGCTCTATGCGCCAGGCGAGACCGCCAAGATTCTTGTGCCAAACCCCTTTAGTGGATCAGTGCAGGCGCTGGTGACCATCGAACGCAGCGGTGTGCTTGAATCGCAGGTCGTCGAGTTCACCGGCAGCAGCG
>JACSRH010000429.1 GCA_014879855.1 Caldilineaceae bacterium
CATCGTCTAGAGGACTAGGACTCAGCCCTTTCAAGGCTGCGACCGGGGTTCGAATCCCCGTGGGGCTACTACAGCGAACAAATGTCCTTGTCCGTAAAGAGGACTCCGCTTAAATGAGCGGAGTCCTCTTTCTTTATTATTTTGTTGTCTCGTTATTTTGCTTTTACGTGTCCGCACGGCGCCACATTGCGCCTGCGTGAGTGGTTATCTAACCTGCGTGTCCACGATGGTACGTGTGGTGCATCGGGATGGGCTGATGTTGTTCCTTCAGCCGTAAACCCATCGTTTCCAGCCATTCACCCAGACCGTACAGCAGCTTGCTTAGTGTGCCCGGCTGTTGGCTCTGGCTCTGTCTTGCCAACAATTCCATTTCCGCCTTGTGCACGCGCTCTTCATATTCTTTGCGCGCCATGATCAAATAGTTGTAGTCAATCATAATCAGAAACTCCTTTTCCGCATCGATAGACGCTTTGTCTTGCAAGTTGGTTCCCCAACGCCGAGCAAAGCATGTAAAACACCCAGCATCATCCCCAAATGGTTCAACTGGCAGCCAGCATCGCAACCAATTTTCGGATAAAGCTTTCATTGCCTGCACTGACCATTTATGGCCGCGCCTGCATCCAGGATACCCCAAAAAGGTGCTACTGCATGTGACGGAATTCACAATATGGGCGGGCAACCTGTAATCGATTACACGCCGATGCGTCCTAGGGGGAGTGACATGACACCTCCGTCAGTTTTATGATAATGTTGTGTGATAGTGTAGAGAACAGGCAAGCGTCTTTCTGACGCATGGGCAGTGCAATCATGGTTTATTGATGTAGGCGGCGGCGATGAACGAAACCAGCAAGCATACAGAGACTCTTCCTAGTGCACGGCGTTTGTCTTCGCACTTGGCGCGGCGCACTTCGTTGGCGTTTGCCCTGTTCGGCGCGTTGTGGATTCTGCTATCCGATTGGGTGTTGGCTGTGGTGGCGCCGCAGCCAGTAGAGTTTGCCGCGTGGCAGACCTACAAAGGATGGATATTTATCGGCGTCAGCACGTTGATCGTTTATGGAATATTAGCGAGGGCGGAACAGAAACAAGGACGCGCAAACGCTGCACTTGCAGCCAGTGAAGCGCGCTATCGGCTGCTCTTCGCCAGCAATCCTCACCCCATGTGGGTGTACGATGTTGAAACTCTACATTTTCTGGAAGTAAATGCGGCTGCCGTCGAGCAGTATGGTTTTACGCAGGCAGAATTCCTCACAATGACCCTGCCTGACATCCGTCCAGCCGAAGATGCGCCGCGCTTGCATGAGACTGTGGCAGGCGCCATGCCCGCCCTTCATTATGCAGGAGAGTGGCAGCATCGCAAGAAGAATGGCGAGATTTTCTCGGTGGAGGTTACATCACACAGGCTGGAATTTGCCGGACGTCCGGCGCGCCTGGTGGTTGCGATGGATATCTCTGCGCGCAAACGCGCAGAAAATGCGCTGCGCACAAGCGAGCAGATGCTGGCGCGTTCGCAGCAAATCGCCCATGTCGGACATTGGAGATGGGATCTCGACTCCAATCGCATAGAGAGCTCAGAGGAAATGCAGCGCATTTTCGGCATCTCTTCGAAACTTTATATTGGCGATATGGAGTCACTGCTCGCTCAGGATATCCATCCAGAGGATTTGGAGGACGCCCTGGCGCAACTTCAGGAATTTATGGAAGCCGGCCTGATGCGCGAAGGCGAGTATCGGATTGTGCGCCCAGATGGCGAAGTGCGGATCATCTGGGCGATTCCTGCTGATTGCGTGTCTGATGCAGCGGGCAGGATTGTGCAGCTTTCCGGCGTGGTGCAGGATATTACCGAGCGCAAACGCATCGAGGCGCAGCAAAGATTACAGGCTGCTGCTTTGGAATCCACGGCAAACAGCATCGTGATTACAAATATCGACGGCATCATTGAGTGGGTCAACCCAGCCTTCACTGAGCTGACAGGCTATACGTTAGCTGAAAGTATAGGCCACAATCCGAGCGAACTGGTGCGCTCTGGCCTGCAAGACGCGGCCTTTTACGAGAAGATGTGGCAGAGCATTCTGGCTGGCAATGTTTGGCGCGGCGAACTCACAAATCGGCGCAAGGATGGTGAGCTGTACATCGAGGAGCAGACAATTACGCCGGTGCTGGATGAACAAGGGCAAGTCAGCCACTTTGTCGGCGTAAAACAGGACATTACCGCGCGCAAAGCGGCCGAGACGGAGCGTAATCGTTTGCTCGAAACGACGCAGGCGCAAGCTGCACAAATGTTGCAGATTATGCACAGTGTGCCTGAGGGCGTGCTCCTGCTGGATAACGAGGGACGCATCCTTGTCGCCAATGCACTTGCACAGGATTACCTGGCGCACCATCTTGCCTCTCCCGACATACTCGTCGAGAACCAGCCGCTCACCCAGTTGGGGGATTGTCTCCTTACGCACCTGCTCAGTTCACCCCCCCAAGGCGCCTGGCATACGATCAAAGCCGGCCAGCGCATCTTTGAAGGGATCGCCTGGCCAGTGGCAGGCGAGTTGACGCCAGGCAGTTGGGTAGTCGTGCTCCACGATGTCACCGAAGCCCGCTTTATTGCACAACAACTTCAGCGACAGGAGCGATTGGCTGCCGTCGGTCAGCTTGCTGCTGGCATTGCGCACGACTTCAACAATATCATGTCGGTGATCTCCGCGTATGCGCAGATGACCATGCAGGCGCCCGGTCTGAGTGCGCGCGAGCGCGAACGCGTCATCGCTATCGACCAGCAAGCCCTGCGCGCCACCCGGATGATCCGGCAGATTCTCGACTTCAGCCGCAGTTCAGCGGTCGATCGTCAGCCTTTGGATTTACTGGAACTGCTGAGAGAGCAGATTATTTTGCTGCAACAGACGCTGTCCGAACATATCGAGGTGGAGTTCACGGTGGATCAGAGCAACGATGCACCCTTTCTTATCAACGGCGATCCTACTCGTCTCCAGCAGATAGTGATGAATTTGGCAGTCAATGCGCGCGACGCCATTGCCGAAAGCGGTTTTCTGCGCTTTGCCCTGGCCCACGTCACAGTGGCGAAGCCCAAAGAGGCGCCGCTGCCTGGCATGAAGGCGGGCCAATGGGTGCAACTGACGGTGGCGGACACCGGCGGCGGGATGTCCTCAGAAATCATGGATCATATCTTCGAACCATTTTTCACGACAAAAGCGCCTGGGCAAGGGACGGGACTGGGGTTGGCGCAGGTGCACGGCATCATCGCGCAACATGACGGTCAGATCACAGTGGCGAGTCAACCAGGTGAAGGAACGCGCTTTGATATCTTTCTGCCTGCCGCCGCACCGGTTGCATCTGCGTTGCCGTCCAGCCGCGGAATGTCGGCGCCGGTGGGACATGGCGAACATATTCTGCTCGTCGAAGACCACGCTGCCTTGCGGGTGACCCTGACGGAACTGGTGACAGGATGGAACTACCGGGTCGAGGCGGCTGTGAATGGTGAGGATGCACTCGCCAGGCTGGAAGCCGCGGCCGAGCCATTTCGTCTAATCATCAGCGACGTGGTCATGCCAAAATTGGGCGGCGTCGGGCTGCTCAAGGCGCTGCGCAAGCGCAAGGATACGATCCCGCTGATTTTGTTGACCGGCCATCCAATGCGTGATGAATTGGAGCCGCTGCGCGAATTTGGTCTGTGGGGATGGCTGACCAAACCCCCCGATGCCGAACAGCTCGCGCAGATGGTGGCTGAGGCGCTGGCCTAGAAGCTGTTTTTCTGTCCGCAAATACACCAGGAATAGACTGTTTGTTCGCTCTTTGGTACACTTTCGGGCAAAGCTTCAGAGGAAATAAAACGACGCGCACCTCACAACTGGCGTGTTTTCTGTTGGAACCAACCGCCTCAACCACAAAAAGGAGTAACATGATGGCATTTCAAAAAATCTCCATCCCCCAGGGAGAGAAGATTGAGCTTACTGATGGCAAACTTTACGTTCCCGACCACCCCATCGTTGCCTTTATCGAGGGCGATGGCACCGGCGTCGATATCTGGGCGGCCAGCCAGCCCGTGCTCGACGCTGCTGTGGAGAAAGCCTATGGCGGCAAACGTCGCATCGCCTGGATGGAAGTCTACGCGGGCGAGAAGGCCAACGAGGTTTACGGCGAGCCGATCTGGTTGCCACAAGAGACGCTGGATGCCATCGACCAATATATCGTCGCCATCAAAGGGCCGTTGACGACACCGGTCGGCGGCGGCATCCGCAGCATCAACGTGGCGCTGCGCCAGCGGCTCGACCTCTATGCCTGCGTGCGTCCAGTGCAATACTTCACCGGCGTGCCCAGCCCAGTCAAGCACCCGGAATTGATCGACATGGTGATCTTTCGTGAAAACACAGAGGACATCTACGCCGGCATCGAGTGGGAGGCGTACACCGCGGGCGCCAAGAAGATCATCGACTTCCTGCAAAACGAAATGGGCGTCACCAAGATTCGCTTCCCGCAGAGCAGCGGCATCGGCATTAAGCCGGTGAGCGAAGAAGGCACCAGCCGCCTGGTGCGCGCCGCCATCCAATATGCGATCGACAACAAGCGCCAAAGCGTGACCCTGGTGCACAAGGGCAACATCATGAAGTTCACCGAAGGCGCCTTTATGCAGTGGGGTTACAAGGTGGCGCGTGAGCAATTTGGCGCGGAGCCGCTGGACGGCGGCCCGTGGCACAAGTTACCCAACGGCATCGTGATCAAAGATGTCATTGCCGACGCCTTCTTGCAGCAGATCCTGACCCGCCCGGCCGAGTACGATGTCATCGCCACATTGAACCTCAACGGCGACTACATCAGCGACGCGCTGGCCGCACAGGTAGGCGGCATCGGCATCGCGCCGGGCGCCAATATCAACTACGAAACCGGGCGTGCGATCTTCGAGGCGACGCATGGCACCGCGCCCAAATATGCCGGCCAGGACAAAGTCAACCCATCCTCGGTTATTCTCAGCGGCGAGATGATGCTGCGCCACATGGGCTGGGGCGAAGCCGCGGATCTGGTGCTCAGCGCAATGGAAAAAGCCGTGGGGCAGAAGGTGGTCACCTATGACTTTGCCCGGTTGATGGAGGGCGCCACCGAAGTCAAGTGCAGCGAGTTTGGCCAGGCACTGATCGCCAACATGGGATGACAAAGACGACAGGGCGAATGGCGTCAGCGCTGTTCGCCTTTTTCCGGACTTTCTTGGCCGCAATGGAATCTAAATTTTCCAACTTATTTGAGCGTGCGGTGACGCATGACCGGCTGCCGGCTGACATTCGCGGCGGCGCCCATCGTGACCTTGTCGAAAAAGGCAAGGTCACGTTTGTGTTGCGCGCACCTTATAAACCAGTCGTCAGTCTCGTCGGTGATTTCAACCAGTGGGACACGCGACGCCATCCTATGCAGACCGACGGCGCGGGCACGTGGTGGATCACCGTGCCCGATCCAGGTCGCACGCGCTATGGCTACTACGTGCTTGTCGATAATGACACGCACGCCTGGATCGGCGACCCGTACGCGCGCGAGGTGCAGTGGAGCCATGACGCACCGTGGGGCGTGCTGCCGGCGCGCACGGCGCCGTTTGCCTGGCGCGACCGGCGCTGGCGGACGCCGCCGCTGCGCGACCTGGTGATCTACGAGCTGTGTGTGCGCGACTTTGCCGGCGCGTGGCATGGCGGGCATCCGCACTATGGAAACTTCGAGCGGTTGACGCGCCAGCTTCCACATCTGACCGGATTAGGCGTCAACTGCGTCGAGCTGATGCCGATCCAGGCATTTCCGGGCGAATCAAGTTGGGGCTATAACCCTGTCTTCTATCACGCGATCGCCAATGCCTATGGCGGCCCTGAGGATTTCAAACGCTTTGTGGATGCGTGCCATCGCGCCGGCATTGCCGTGATCGTAGATGTGGCCTTCAACCATGCTTGGGGGCAGCATCCTTATTACAATATTTACCCGCCGCTCTTCGGGCCAAAAGGCGAATGGTGGACGCGCTGGAACCCTTTCTTTCACCATACGCCATCGAGCATCAACATGTGGGGTGGCGTCGACTGGGATCATTTCAGCCCAGAAACCACGCGCTATTTTCAGGACATTGTGCGCTACTGGCTTGCCGAGTATCACATCGACGGCTTCCGCTTTGATTGGGTGGGCGGTGTTGATTACGACAGCAACGCGCCGGCGCGCCCCGGCTTCGATCCCTATCACGGCATCGCCGCGATCTGCTGGGCCGCACGGCAGGCGAAACCCGATTGCATCTTGATCGGCGAATTCTGGCAACTGGAGGGGACGCACGGTGAGAAATCCGCGGCCAAACTGGTGCATGAGACCGAAATGGACGCAGTCTGGAACGGTTATTTTCACCATACGCTGGATGACGTGCTCAACCACCGATGGGAATGGGAAAAGCAGGACATCTACCGCGCGTTAAGCGGCTATCGCGACCTGGGCTTCGACGCCGCCACACAGGTGATCAATTATTCGTGCAGCCACGACGAAGTCCGCCCCGAACACGAGATCAAATTTTATTCGGGCAAACACATCCCACGCCCCAGAAGGATGGCGCTCCAGGATGTGGCGCTGGCGCGCGCCAGGTTGGGGCTGCTGATGGTTTTTGCCGCGCCTGGTGTGCCGATGATCTACGCAGGGCAGGAATATGGCGACGACAGCCCGCGCACCATCGACTTTGCGCCGATGCAGTGGCGTAAGCTGGGGCAGCCTAAATTTCGCAAACACATGAACGTCGTCAAGCGGCTGATCCGCGCCCGCAGGCAACATGCAGCCTTGCGCGGCGACAACATTCATTTCTTTGCGCATCAATTTGCCAGCGAATATATTATCCGCTTCTGCCGCTGGGATGATGAAGGCGATTATGCGGCGTGTGCGATTAATTTTGGCGCCAAAACGCGCACGGTCGAACTGCCCGTGCCGCATGACGGTCGCTGGCGCGATGTCTTCGGCAACCGGCAACGCACCGCGGCAGACGGGCGCGTGAAAATCCGGCTTGGCGCGTATGACGCCGCGCTCTTTGTCGCCACGCACCTCGGCAGTTCATCGTAAAGCTAGACTGCGAAAACAGACCGCGAAAACAGACCGCGAAAACAGACTGCGAAAACAGACTGCAGAAACAGACCGCAGATTAGACGGATCAGGCGGATTCTCGCGGATTTTATCCAAGCACCGCTGCGCGTGGCTGATTGAGCCACCGCCGCAGAACCGGGAGCATGTCATGTCACAGCCCAACGCAGCACGAGACCCTGATGCCACCTTCTCCTCGCGACAAACTTTGGTCGTGCACGCAGGCTATGAAGGCTTTGTGCTGGGCATTGCGCTGCTGATGCTCGTCAACAGCGTGTTGCTCGTGCTGCCGATTTCCGACGACATTCGTTCAGTGGCGCGGCTCATGAATGGCTTGCTGAGCCTCTTTCTCATTGCGGACGCCATCGCGCGCTTTGTACGTTCGGCTGCCCGTCTGCACTGGCTGCTCACGCAGTGGGGATGGCTGATGCTGATTGGCAGCCTGCCCGTGCCCTTTGCCACGGCAGGGCGGTTGGTGGCGACGGGGATGATGATCCGGCAGCTGCGGCGCGCGGACTTTGAGGCGGTCGGCGTCAGCATTGTTGCCAAGCGCGCACAGAGCACCTTGCTCGGCGTTCTGCTGCTTGCCATTCTTGTCTTCGAATTGGCCGGCATCCTCGTGTTGCAAACCGAACACGCCAGCCCAGGCGCCAACATCCTCACTGCCAACGACGCCCTCTGGTGGAGCTACGTGACAATAGCGACGGTTGGCTACGGCGACCGCTATCCAGTGACCAACTATGGGCGATTGGTCGGCATTGCCGTCATGACAGTCGGCGTTGCGCTCTTTTCGGTGATCACCAGCTATCTGGCGGACTGGTTTCGCCGCCCGCACACCACGCCGGTGCGTCATCTGCCGGCAGGTGTGGAAACGAGCAAGGAGGCGACCGCTTTGATTGCTGCCATGCGCCAGACGCTGGATGAGAAGGCGCAGGCCGACCAGTCTGTACTGGATGAGCTGCGCGCCCGGCTCGATCAGATCGAACGTCAGTTGCAATAAGGAACATTCGCATGTCTGAAATCAACCCGCTCCTCGCGTTCTTCTTTCAGGTAGTATGGCGTATTGCTTTGTCGGTCGGCATTGCGTTTGTGGCGCGCTGGCTGGCGCCGTGGAGCCGGCGCCGGTTGCATCCCGTCCTGCTGCGCACAGCCTTGACGCCTGCCTTGATCACGCTGGCCATGACTGCTGTTTATTACGGCGTGTGGATTGTGGCCATCATGACCATCCTTGGTCTGCTCGGCTTTCCAGTGCAGGCGGTGCTGGCGTCGGCTGGCGTCGTGGCCGTCGTGCTTGGCGTGGCGTTGCAACAGTCGCTGCGCGACCTGGCGGCCACAGTAAACTTTCTGCTCTTCGCTCCCTTCAAGGTGGGCGACACGATCGAAACCAGCGGCGTGACGGGAACACTGCTCGAAATCCAGCCGCTCTCATCGGTCATCCTGCGCGGCGACCAGAAGACCGTGATCCTGCCGAACGGCCAGATTCAGCAAAACGGCATCATCAATTATTCGAAGGTGGGCTTCTTGCGCGTCGACATGGTCTTCAGGATCGGCTACGACAACGATATCGGGCAAGCCCGGCAGATTGCCCAACAGATGCTGGAGGCCGACCCGCGCGTCCTGCGCACACCGCAATCCATCATTATCGTGCTGGAGTTGGGCGAGAGCAGCGTCAACCTGGGCGTGCGCCCGTTTGTCAAGGCGGAGGATTACTGGCAGGTGGCGTGGGATATGAACGAGCGCATCAAGCTTGCCTTTGACGCAGCGGGCGTCACGATTCCCTTTCCGCAGCGCGATGTTCACCTGATGATGGCGGAGCAGTAGACGTTTGAGTCAGAGGAAGCGCAGACGACTGGGCGTTTTCCGATGTCCATCTTCTCTAGTTTTTGCCGGACAATCTACTCACACAGGCCGTAGCCACTTTCGATCAGATCCTTCAACCGCTGGGTAAACCGCGCCGCCGGCGCGCCATCGACAATGTCGTGATCAATGCTGACGGTGACGCTGAGATACTCACGAACGGCAATCCGATCCTCGACAACGCCCGGTTTCCTGGCAATGCCGCCCAGCGTCAACTGCAAGGTGTGGTTGGGCACGGGAAGACCCCACCCGCTGCCTGCGCCAAACATCCCCACCGAGGTCACGAGCACCGTGCCGTAGTATTCCTTGATCAGCAGAGGGTTTTGAAAAAGAATCCAGAGAAACAATCGTCTGGCCAAGGCTGGCAGCCGGACAAACCAGTCGATAAACTTTGACTCCTGGCTGCGCTGGTGCTCCTGCTGAAAGCTCCGAATTTCCTGATGAAGCGCCCCAAAGGTTTTCTTGTTCACTGCGCGCAGGATATGGGGCCGGATCGTCTTTTCCCCCTCCACATCGACCTCAAACAGAGTATTGACATCCACCTCATCAAAAAGGATCAGTTGGCGCTTCCAATTTCGGTAAGCATGCATGTGTTTGTTGCTGTCGATGGCTTGGCCCAGACAGGCCAGGAAGAACGCGGCAAAGGAGAGCGTCTCCCCCGTCTGCGCCTTGTGCTGGCGGATGATCTCTCGTGCACGCGTGACATCAAACTCCACCAGCCCATGCACCGTATGTTTGCGCACGCCCATCCGCCCGCCATCCACCATCAACAGCCGGCCTCGGGGATAAGCCAGCACGGTGTACATCTCGTCGTTAGGCTTCATGACTCCTCCCTTCCTGCGCGCCGTCAGGGCCGCCAAAGCAGCGGCGGATCACCTCCACCGCGTTGTGAACCCCCTGCTCCGCGCGCACGATCTCGCCCCACGCGCGGGCGCGCTGCCGCATCTCATGATCAGTTATGGCCGTTGTGATCGCGTCCGCCAGCCGCTCCGCGGTCAGCTTTTTCTGCGGGATCGGCGCCGGCCCCAGCCCCAATGCGTGGATGCGTGCACCCCAGAACGGCTGGTCGAGCACGAACGGCGCCACCACCGTGGGCACGCCGGCGCGCACGCCTTCCGCGGTGGCGCCCGCGCCGCCATGATGCACGACCGCGGCCATGCGCGGGAAGAGCCAACTGTGCGGCGCCGAGTCCACCACAAAGACATTGCCCGCGGTTGACGCTGTGCGCAAGCCGCCCCAGCCGGTGAGCAGCAGCCCGCGCTGGCCGCTCATGCTCAGCGCGTCGAGGGCTAACCGGGCGAGCGCTTCCGGGTGGCGGCCGGCCATGCTGCCAAAGCCGATGCAGACCGGCGGCGCGCCGGCGGCCAGAAATGTCTCTAGTGCGGGCGATGGCTGCCAGTCCGCGGCTGTGTCCAAAAAGAGATAGCCGGTCACGTGGATGTGGGCCGGCCAGTCCACTGGGTGCGGAATGAGGCGGGGGCTGTACGCGCTCACCATGGGCGTGGCGCGTAGCGCCCGGTGAAAATCGGCAGCCCTGTAGGGGGACAACCCCAGCCGCTTGCGGAACTCGTTCACAAAGGGGCTGTACCACAGCCAGAGCGCCCGGAGCATCGCCACGCCGGAGAGATAGTTGTGCACGCCGCCCAGGTTGCGCTGGATAGGCCAGGAAGGCGCGGGAAAGGCCCGCGTCGGCAGCAGCGGCGTTGGCTCGATGTGGACAATCGGAAGGCGCAGCGCTTCGGCGATGGCGTGGCCAAAGGCGCTGAAGACGCCCAGGCAGAGCAACGCGTCCGCATCGCGACAGGCCGCGTACGCGTCCTCGGCCATCTGCATAATGACCGGCGCGATCATCTTTCTGACCGCACGGATCGACCGGAGCGGATTAGCGCCGCCGCTTTCCATGAACCTCCGCCCGGTGTCGCTCGCCATGATCTGCTGGACATCGCCGCGCAGCGGCGTAAAGTCCACAGCATGTTCCTGCGCAAAGGCGGCAAAGTCTTCGGGCGCCGCCAGACGCACCTGATCCCCTGCCTGTTGCAGCCCTTTGCTCACGACCACACAAGGCTGAATATCCCCGCGCGAGCCCGCGGCGAAGACCGTGATCTTCATGGGGCCTCCCACCAGCGCAAGACGCGCAACGCGCGCAGCGTGTTCCAGCGGCTGGGGCCGCCTGTCTTTTCCATGACGAAGAACTCCTTGCCCGCGTACCGTTGCTGCACGGGCCATGTCTGATCAGGGCGGCGGCGGCTCTTTAGCAGCGCCACCGCATCTTGCAGGCGAGCGTCGCGCGGGGCGCCGGCGCGCGCAAAGTAGCTCAGCCCGCGCAGCACGTCGTAGTGCCAGCGCGGCGGATAGGAGAGCATGGTGAACTTGGGGTCGATCACCGCGCCGCTGTGGTCGGATCGGTAGAGCCGGTGCTGCAAGAGAAATTCGCGCGCCTGGTGTTCGGCGGCCAGCACATCACGTTTCAGCGCGCGGGCGGCCTGTTCCGCGTAAATGCGCAGACCTTCCAGCACATTCAGCGTTGTGTGAAAGGAGCTGTGCTGCGGCGCGGGCCGGCGGTGGCGGCGGCAGTTCCAGGCGCCGTCTGGCATCATTTCAGCCAGCAGGTTTTCGACAATCAGCTCAATGCGAGCGTCGTCAATACCGAAGTAGACGCCGATCTGCAACACCATACCGACGATGCAGCGGTCGAGGCCGGCAAGCTGGCGATGAAAGGCGGCGTCAGCCTGCGCGCCCAGCAGTTCATTTAATACCCGATGGGCGCCGCGCTGTGCTGCGTCACAACTGGGCGGGATGCCAATGCCGATCAACACGAGCAGGGTGTAGGTCGTCGACACCCACTTGGGTGAGTAGACGCCGCTGCCCCAGCGTCCGTCAGCATCCTGATGGGCCAGAAATTGCGCTCCCCAACCCGCCGCCGCAGTACGTTGGCGTTCGGCGCACCACACCGCATCGGGCGCGCCGAGCAGGTAGCGTTGCGTCTGCCAGCGAATCGCTGGATCGCCAGCCATTAGCCAGTCGGTGAGTTGCTGCATGAGCGGCCTCTTATGCAATCGGCGGAACGACAAAGATCATGGGTTGATCTCTTTTTGGTTACAAATTCAGGATAAGCGTTGCCAAGCGATGGGTCTGAAGTAGCATCATTGTATCACAGCCGGGCCGGGCATGCCGTCGTTGAGCAACAGCGCGACAGGAGGATTCAGCCCCATCCATGACGCTTGCCAGAATTTCTCAGAGATGATATACCGAGAGGCGAGCAACTTCTTTTCATCCTTAGCGCAAGGAATCAATCTCAATGACCAACATTATACGCACCGCTTCGCTGGCGCTGGTGCGATTTGCCGTGTTGTGGGTGGTAGATGCACTCTCGCTGTTGTTTGCAGCCTGGCTCGTGCCGGGGATTGTGCTGCAAGCGGTTGACGATACGCCCAGGATATTGCTCGCGATATCGGCGGCGCTGCTGTTGGCGATTGTCAACCTGCTGATCCGCCCGGCCATTATGTTGGTGGCGCGTCCATTGGGGTGGGTTGCGCTCTTTGCGATCGGTTTTTTTGTCAACGCGCTGGCGTTATGGATTACCGCCTGGCTGCTTCCTGGCTTCGAAGTGTCCTTTTGGGGTGGCATTGTGGGCGGCCTCGTCTTTGCCTTTTTCAACGCCATCCTCACTGGTGTGCTCGAACTCGACGAGGAAGGGTCGTTCTATCAGAACCGCATCGAACGTCGCGCACGCGCGCAACCCTTTGCCAGCGCCAGCGAGCCAGGGCGTGGCTTGATGATAGTGGAAATCGACGGCCTGAGCTATTGGCATATTCAAAAGGCGCTCGACGATGGCTTGTTGCCGACCTTGCGCCAGTTGAGCGAGGAGCATGGCTATGTGCTCTCGCATATTGACTGCGGCCTGCCCTCGATGACTTCCTCTTGCCAGGCGGGCATCATGTTTGGCGACAATTATGATATTCCGGCCTATCGCTGGTACGACAAGGCGCAGCAAAAAGTTTACGTCTCCGCTTCCGACGCGGCCGAACTTAACGCCCGCTATGGGCACGGCCAAGGGCTGATGCGTCACGGGTCGAGCATCATGAACATGCTGAATGGCGATGCGGAAAAGTCGATGTTCACGATGTCCAATTTGTTTGAAACCGATGCGGTGGAAAAGCAACGCCGCGCGCAGGATGTGGCCTTATTGCTGCTCGACCCCTATTTCCTCACGCGCGAGCTGGCGATCTTCTTCACCGAAGTGGTGCGCGAACTGTGGGAGGCCTGGCAGCAGAAGCGCAAGAATGTGTGGCCGCGCCTCAATCGGCTGGAGCATGGCTATCCCTTCTTGCGCGCGGCCATGTCCACGTTCATGCGTGACGTCTCGGCGCACATTGCCATCCTCGACATGATGCGGGGCTCAGCGTCGATTTACATGCTCTACCTGGGCTACGACGAAGTTGCCCATCACTCCGGCCCATGGACAAGCGACGCGTTTGGCGATCTCAAGCGACTGGACAAGACGTTGGCACGGATCTACCGCGTTGCCAAAGAAAGAGCCCCGCGCCCCTATGACTTTATCCTTCTTTCCGATCATGGCCAGTCCTTTGGCGCCACTTTTTTGCAGCGCTACGGGGTAACAATCAAGGAGTTTATCGAGCAACAACTGCCGCAAGGCACGACCGTCCATCAAGCTATCGGCGGCGATACGGGCGCCTATGGATTGCAGGGCGTCGCCGGCGAGCTGGCCAACATGCAGGATACCAATGCGACCAATGCTTTCGGCAACGCGGTGGCAAAACAGGGGCAGAAGCTGGCGCAGATGGGCGCCGATGCCAGCAAAATAGCCACCTCGACAGTATCCGCCGCGGTGACCGCGTACGGCAGCGGCAACGCCGCGCAGGTCTATTTCGACCTTTTTCCACGCAAGATCATGCTGAGCGAACTCGATGCAGCCTACCCTGGCATGGTCGATGCCCTGGTGCAACATGAAGGCATCGGTATGGTGCTCGGCTACGCAGACGACATGACGGCTGTGGTGTTGGGCAAACAGGGACGGCGCAATCTGCACACAGGCGAAGTGGTGGGCGACGATCCGGTCGCGCCCTATGCACCGGCGCAAGGCATAGCCGCGGCCAGCATCGAAAAGCGCGTCTGGCAATTGAAGCGGGTGATGGACTTCCCCAGCGCCGGCGATCTCTGGGTGATCAGCACGGTCTATCCTGATGGCTCCGTGGCCGCGCTGGAAGAGCTGATCGGCAATCACGGCGGCTTGGGCGGCGAGCAGACCGACGCCTTCCTCTTCCATCCGTCAGATATGGAGGCGCCCGACACCCGCAACGCCACTGACGTTTTTCACATCCTCGACAGCCATCGCAACGCGCCGATCCTGGAGAAACCAACGCCGGCGCAACCCACAGTCTCCGACTGGGCGCCAGGCGTGCTGATCGAAGGCATCCGCCGCTTCAATGTGTGGTTGCCGCGTGCACTTGGCTGCATCGCGCTCGACCGCAACGCTTATCAGCAAGTCGTCGCAGATCCTTACATGACCGGGCCAGCGCTGCTGATTGCCACGCTGCTGACAATGCTCTATTCCGCCGTTACAAACCGCGGGGTCAACTTGGTTCAGCTGGTCAACGATCTTTTCTTTTACTTCGTTGGCGTGGCGGTGGTCTTTGCCGCGGGCTGGGTGTTGACCAGGCGCGGCTCCTTTACGCGCACTTTCCGCGCCATGGGCTTCGCACAGAGCGCTTTGATGCTTGTGGCTTTCGCCCTGGTGCTGCCCTTCACGGGGATTGTTCAATCGTTCGTGTTGGTGCTGAGTTTCCTGGCGACGTGGCTCGGCGTGGCGACTGCACACACCGTGCGCGGCTGGCGCGCGGCCTTGCTGCCCATCATCGCTTTCCTGGTAGTCACCGTGGCGTCGTCGGTGGCAGGGATGTTGTTGGCCGGCGCAGGATATACATTGGAAGCGCTCTTATATGACATCGGAATCAGACAGTAAAACAGGGGAATGCAGGTATGAAGATCCAGAAAGCACTCATCACTGCCGCCGGACGACGACAGCGAACACTTCCCTTGCAGACCCTCATCGACCGCGATGGCGTCGAGAAGTCGGTGCTCACTATCTTAATCGAGGAAGTCCTGTCCGCCGGCATCGATGAGATCGGCGTGGTCGTGCGGCCGGGCGACGAGCAGGCATACGCCCAAGTTGCTGGCCCCCATGCACGCAGGCTTCATTTCGTCCATCAAACCGAACCACTAGGGCATGGTCACGCTATCTACTGCGCTCAGGAGTTTGCAGGACGCGACCCTTTTCTGCATCTGGTCGGCGATCACCTCTACGTCAGCAGCGGGGAGCAACGCTGTGCACAGGCATTGGTGGCGATGGCGGAAGCGCAGGCGTGCGCTATCTCCGCAGTGCAACCCACGCGGGAGAGTCTATTGCCCTACTATGGCACGGTGGGTGGCCGGCGCGTCCCCGGCTCGCACGCGATCTACGAAATCGACGCCGTCATCGAAAAGCCCACGCCGACGCAGGCCGAGCAACATCTCATTGTGCCGGGGCTGCGCGCTGGCACCTATCTCTGTTTCTTCGGGATGCATGTCCTCACCGCCGGCGTGATGAGCATTCTCGAAGCGCAGATTGCCGCGGGCGCCGCGGGTGACCAGTCTGAACGCGGCTACACTCTCTCCGCGGCATTGGTGGAACTCGCGCGCCGCGAGAAGTATCTGGCGCTCGAACTGGCGGGCAGTCGCTACGATGTCGGCGTCAAGTATGGCCTGCTCACCGCGCAGCTGGCGTTGGCCCTTACCGGCGACGACCGCGAGGAAGTGCTGGCGCGGCTGCTCGAGTTGCTGGCGCAGCGCGAAGTGGGGCGCCGTTAGCGCCGCGCAAACCACCCACAGCTAATGCAATGGCGCGCCAGGCAAAATGCATCACGTTGTGAGATCACCGATCCATCCTTCACCACAATCCCAGCAGATGGACGAGCAGCGGCGCCAGCAGGGAAGTCGCCAACCCGTTGAGACCCATCGCCAGCGCCGAAAATGCGCCGGCGACTTCGCTTACCTGGAGCGCACGCGCTGTGCCGATGCCGTGCGAGGTCAGGCCCAACGCAAAGCCTTGCACACCTGCGTCGCGCACGCCCACGCGCTCCAAGATCGCTGTGCCAGCCATGGCGCCGACAATGCCGGTGAGGATGACCAGCACGGCTGTCAGCGAGGGCAGCCCCCCGATCTGTTCGGAGACGCCCATTGCAATGGGCGTCGTGGCGGATTTGGGTGCAATTGACGCGATCACCTCTTGCGGCGCGCCCAGCAGCCAGGCGATCAGCGTGGCGCTCAGCACAGCCGTGACGGAGCCAGCCAGCAGCGAAATCAGGATGGCCGGCGCCGAGTGGCGCACGCGCTCAAACTGGCGGTAGAGCGGGACGGCCAATGCCACCGTAGCTGGCCCCAACAAGAAGTGCACAAATTGCGCCCCTTCAAAGTAGGTTTCGTACGAGGTGTTGGTCACGCGCAGGATAACGACCAGCATGACAATCGCTATCAGCACCGGGTTGACGATCGCCTTCTGCCCGCTCTTGCGAAAGAAATAATCGCCTATCAGATAAGCCGTCAGGGTCATGGTCAGGTGGAGCAGGGGACTGGCGGCCAGATAGACCCAAATTTCACTGGGAGTGGCGATCACACGGCGTCTGCCTTTTTCTCTGACGTCAGCCGCAGCGACCAAGTCATCACAACGCCGGTGACAACAATGGTGATGACCGCGCTCAGCAGCAGCGCGGCCGAAAGCGCCATCCAGTTTTCCGCTAGAAGCTGTGCGTGCAGCATCACCCCGACGCCCGCCGGGACAAAGAGCAGCGACAGGTTCTGCAACAACCCACCCGTCACCACGCTCAGGTCATCTGGGACCTGACGGCGCACCAGCAGCACACAGAACAGGATCACCATCCCCAGCACAGGCCCGGGCACGGGCAGACGCAACAACCGCGTCACGACTTCACCCACCAGTTGGCAGGCCAGCAATATGGTGAAAGTGAGGACGATCCGATTGTGCATGGCTTTATTTCTGTAGCCACGCCGGCAACTGGTCGCGCCGCGGATAGCTGGACTGGGCGCCAGGCGCCTGCACGCTGATGGCGGCGATGGCATTGGCGCGCGTGATGGCGTCGCGCATTGAACTGCCACTGGCGAGGCAATAGGCCAGGCTGCCCACAAAGGCATCGCCGGCGCCGGTCGTATCCACCGCGTTCACAGCTTGTACGGGAATGTGTTCGTCCTCTGTAGCAGTGACGTAAAGACAGCCGCGCGTGCCCAGCGTGATCAGCGCGGCTTTTGCCCCGCGCTCCAGAATGACCGCCGCGGCCAGGCGCGCATCGTCCAGCGTGTGCACAGGAAGGCCAGTGAGCAATTCGGACTCGCTTTCGTTTGGACAAAAGATGTCGGTCAGTTGGTAAGCCTCACGCGGAATTTCACTGCTGACCGGCGCGGAGTTGAAAATAGTCACGACGCCCGCGGCCTGCGCGATGCGCAGGGCGGCCAGATTAGCGGCCATCGGCACCTCCATCTGGCAGAGCAGCACCTGCGCGCCGGTGATGGCGCCGCGCGCGTGTTCGACATCCTCCGGTGAGACCAGACCGTTGGCGCCCGCAATTACGACAATGTTGTTCTGGCCGTTTTCGTCGATCGTGATCACGGCAACGCCTGATGAGACGCCCTGGCTGGGAAGGACAAAATCGGTATGGATGCCCTCGCTGGCGAGATTGCGGCGCATATCTGATCCAAAGATGTCGTCACCCACCCGCCCGATCATGGTGACGGCCCCGCCCAGACGCGCCGTCATCACCGCCTGGTTGGCGCCCTTGCCGCCGTAGCCAGTCGTAAACCGATCGCCGTGCAAGGTTTCGCCCGGTCGAGGAAAGCGTTCCACATAGGCGTTCATATCCAGATTGATCGAACCGACGACACAAATTGCAGGTGCAGCCATCTTGGTCTCTCCTTGCTCTCCCCTGTAGGAAATGAATTTTACGACGTAAAAACCGAGTTTCTGACAGAAACCCGGTTTTTGTTGAAGGATGTTCCGTGCAGTCTAGCACAATATACGTCGGGCTGGTAGCCCAGCCTGTTGGCTGGCGGCTGGTCGTTGGTGCAGTGTACGTTGGGCTGATAGCCCGGCCTACTCGTAGCTTTCAGGGTGACGTGTTGTTCCCATTGCAGCGTTGCGCGCTTTGGCTCGTTTGAACGAATCCGTGCACTTGAGTACAATGGCAACCTATGAACGCACCCTATGCATCATCCGTTTACGAAGAAGCAGCCGCCTTTGTGCGCGGCCGCACCCATCATCAACCGAAAATTGGGCTGATCCTGGGCAGCGGGCTGAGCGGGCTGGCCGATCAGATCACTGACGCGGACACTATTCCCTATGCCGAAATCCCTCATTTCCCGGTTAGTACGGTAGCGGGTCACGCCGGACGCCTGGTGGTGGGACAATTAGCCGGCGTCGCTGTCTGCGTCATGCAGGGGCGCTTTCACTATTACGAAGGCTATGCCATGCAACAGGTGACGCTGCCCGTGCGCGTCATGCAGCGCCTGGGCGCCAATCTCTTGATCGTCACCAACGCGGCCGGCGGTCTCAATCCAGCGTTTGCCACCGGCGACATTATGCTGATCGAGGATCACATCAACCTGGCCGGCATGGCCGGCGCCAACCCACTGCGCGGCCCCAATCTCGACGACTTTGGCCCGCGTTTTCCAGCGGCCAACCACATCTACACACCACGTCTGCGCGCGCTGGCAAACGAGGTGGCCGCGCGCACCGGGACGCCGTTGCAGCGCGGCGTCTATTTGCAACTTTCCGGCCCGAACTTTGAATCGCCCGCGGAGGTGCGCATGTTGCGCGGCCTGGGCGCCGACGCGGTCGGCATGAGCACGGCCGCGGAGGCGCTGGTGGCGCATCATGCCGGCATGGAAGTGCTTGGCCTGAGCACGATCACCAACGTTGCCATCGACCACCTGGAGGCGACGGGGCAACCTTCGCATCAGGAAGTGGTGGAGGCCGGCGCCGTGATTGTGCCGCGGCTGAGCGCGCTGCTCTTGGGCGTCCTGACGCGGCTGGCGTTATTACTGATGGCTAGATAATAAATTGATGCTAGTCTGTAATCTTCCCGGAAGCTTTGGAGCTTCCGGGA
>JACSRH010000181.1 GCA_014879855.1 Caldilineaceae bacterium
GTTTATCCAGCACTGTTTATCCAGCACTGTTTATCCAGCACTGTTTATCCAGCACTGTTTATCCAGCACAGTATATTCAGTACAGTTTATTCAGAACAAAGGCGGCGCAGTTTATGATGAACGATCAAACGGCGCCCGGTAAAGCGCCGGAATTACTTTTTGAGGAGCCAGATGTCAATCGATTCAGAATTTGAAGCGGCCAATAACACCAAATCCGAAGGCGAAGTCAGGCCGAAGGAAAATGCGATGCTGGTCTTGCAGCGCGGGGCGGAAACCGGGCGGCGCTGGCCGCTCGATCGTAACCGGGCGTTGACCATCGGGCGCGACGAAGATTGTGATATCCACTTGCCCGACCGCCAGGTGAGCCGCAATCACGCCCGCATCTACTGGGCAGATGATCATTACCGCATCGAAGATCTGGGCAGCAAAAATGGCACCCATGTCAATGGGCAAGATGTACAAAATAATACCTCGCTGCCACTTCAAGACGGCGACGAATTGCAGATCGCGCTGCGTTTCAAGCTGGCCTTCGTCGATGCCGGCGCAACAGCGCCCTTATCTTTGGACAGCGACAAACGTGGTCTGCGCATCGATAAAGAGACGCGACAGGTATGGGCAAACGGCATCATTATTGACCCGCCGCTAAGCCTGCATCAGTATCGCCTGCTCGAGATCCTGTGGGATTCGGGCGGCAGTGTGATCACGCGCGAGCAGATCATCGAGGCGGTCTGGCCGGAAGCTGCCAGCGAGGGCGTCAGCGAACAGGCGATCGATGCGCTGGTGCGTCGTCTGCGCGAACGCATCGAGGAGTGCGACAACGAGTTCCGCTACATCGTCACCGTGCGCGGGCACGGTTTCCGCCTGGAAAATCGATGAGCAAGCTGCCCCACCTGGGATTGTACATTCACATTCCGTTTTGCGAGCGGAAATGCCCGTATTGCGACTTCAACACTTATGCCGGGCTGGAAGCTTTGCATCAGGCAACGGTGGATGCGCTGTGCGCAGAGATGGAGCGTTGGGCCGCACGCGTGGCGCAGTACACGATTGTGACCATCTTCATTGGCGGCGGCACGCCGACCGTGCTCGAAGCGCGTCAACTGGGGCAACTGTTCGAGACGATCCATCGCTGTTTTCGGGTGGCGCCGACGGCAGAGATCACCTGCGAAGCCAATCCGGGAACGGTGGATCAGGCGAAATTCGCCGTATTGCGCAAGCTGGGCGTGAATCGACTCAGTATGGGCGTCCAAAGTTTTCGACCGGACGAACTGCGTTTCCTGGGGCGCATCCACTCGGTTGAGGATGTGTACACTGCGTATGCAACGGCGCGCGCGGTCGGCTTTGCGAACATCAATTTGGACTTCATCTTTGGCTTGCCCGGACAGACCGAAAGCGATTGGCAAGCGACGCTCGATGGGGCGCTGACTTTAGCGCCTGAGCATTTGAGCCTGTATAGCCTGATTGTCGAGCCGGATACACCGCTCTTTCACTGGGTGGAAACTGGTCGCAGTGAGGCGCCTGACGAGGACCTGGCTGCCACGCTTTATGAAATGGCCCTGGTGCAGCTGAGCGCGGCTGGCTATGTCCACTATGAAGTGTCGAACTGGGCGCGGCGGCTGGAGCCAGAAGATGAGCACAGTGAAATGCCGCGGCTGGCCTGTCAGCACAACTTGATATACTGGCGCAATCAAGCATATCTTGGCATCGGGCCGGGCGCCCATAGCCATCTACACGCGCACGAAGGCGGGCTTTCAGTCGAGCGGCGCTGGGGCAACCGCAAGCCGGTCGCCGGCTACAATCGTCGCGTGCAGACCGGTGGCCCGCTGGAAGAATTTATCGAGGAAATTCCGCCGCGGTTGGCAATGGCGGAGAGCATGATAGTTGGCCTGCGATTGGTGCGAGAAGGCGTGCGGCTTGACCGCTTCCTCGCCTTGCATGGAGTGTTGCCAACTGCCGTCTTTGCCGATGAACTAAAGCAGTTGCATGAAGCCGGGTTATTGACCGTGGACGACGAGCGCGTCCGGCTGACCCGGCGTGGGCTCCTGATGGGCAATCAGGTCTTCTTACAATTCTTGCCCGAAGCATCATCTTGAAAGGCATCTGGTATGGGGCGGGCACTTTATCCTGGAACTTTCGATCCCATTCACAACGGGCACATCGATATTGCTGTTCGCGCCAGCGTTCTCTTCGATGAGATCGTTATGGCAATCTACGATGCGCCTCCCAAGAAGCTATTATTCGACACGCAGGAACGTCTCGCGCTGGCAATGCAGGCGCTTGAGCATCTGCCTAACCTGCGCATCGTAACCTACACTGGGTTGACGGTGGATTGCGCCCGCGAACACCAGGTGGATGTGATCGTGCGTGGGCTGCGCAACGTTGCCGATTTTGAATACGAGCAGCAGATCGGCTGGGCAAACGCCAGCCTTGCCCCGCACATTGATCTGTGTTGTCTGTTCTGTAGTAACGACTATGCATATTTAAGCGCCACCATTTTGAAAGAGGTGGCCAGTCTGGGAGGAGAATGTGGCGCATGGGCGCCCTCCCACGTTTTGGAGGCGCTTGGCCACAAGTTTGATCGCCCCATCCGCAGCAACGCACCGAAGATTTATCTACGTCACGGAGATAAGTGGGTGCATCGCGACTGAGAACCGCCAGGAGGTGTCCCATCGCCATCTTGCAAATTATTGATCAATTAGATGCTTTATTGGAAAGCAGCCGGCGCGTGCCAATGTCGTCCCTGCGCATGATCGACCACAACGAGGCGCAGCAGGTGATCGAGCGCCTACGCGTCAATGTGCCAAGCTCGATCATCGAAAGCGAGCGCATGTTACAGGAGCGCGACCGTATTTTGGAGGCGGCCGAGGCGGAGGCTGTCCGCATCGTAGAGCAGGCAAAGCGCCGCGCTCAGGACATGCTGAACAACGATGCGCTGGTCTCTGCCTCGCGCCAGGAGGCCGAGCGGATCATCATCGATTCGCAGCGCACGGCTCAGCAACGGCGCGATGAGGCGGATCGCTATGCGGCGCGCGTGCTGGAAGAACTGGCGGAAAAGCTGCACATTATCAGCAAACAGGTCGATAATGGTCTTGATCTCTTGCGTCAAAATCTCGAATTGGGTGGCGCCGTTCCCTCCAAACCGGAACGCCAGGCGTGAATTTGGTTTGCGCTTGATTCATGGCTATTTTGACAGAACAACGGTTGGCCACTATACTACGCGTCTGTTTGCAACGCGCAGACCAGTGACGCGCGGCCGGCATTGATCTCTGGAGACTGTTTCCTCCTGTGATGCAGGAGGTGTTGTTATGCAATTTAACGTTGCTCAATTGCTCAAAGAACTGACAGGGGCAACCCGTCGGTTTGCACTGAATGAACCTCTTGATGGCCTGGATGAGGAGCTGAAGTTTCTCGGGCCGTTGGTTGGGAGCGTTCAGTTGCTGCGCACCAATAGCGGCATTCTCGCATCCGGCGAGCTAAGCACCGTTGTGCAGGCTACGTGTAATCGCTGTCTGGAGCCTATCGCGGTGCCGGTTCGTTTTGAACTCGAAGATAGCTTTCGGCCACTGACTGAGGTGTACACAGGACGTTACCTGCGCCCTGATGAGTTTGAAGGGTCTGAAGAGGATTTAGAGGATGCTGCGTTGCTGATCAACGAGCAGCATATTCTGAATTTATCGGAAGTGGTGCGTCAGTCCGTATGGTTGGCAATGCCAATGTATCCGGCGTGCAACTGGGAAGGCGCAGGGCAATGCCCGAATCTGACCCGCCGGCTGGCCGAGATCGGCGCGTTAGAAGACATCGAACTCTATTCGGATGCCGACGAACGCGACGAGGAGACAAAGATTGACCCGCGCTGGGCTGCGCTGCTTAGCTTGCGGCGGGACGAAGACAGCGCGTCGTCTTGACAAATTAAATGCAACAAGCGCAGCGCAAGGTCTTTGGGCCTATACTGCACGATTATTACCTACGGGTAAGGAGCCAGAAACATGGGACCACTTCCAAAACGAAAACTGAGCAAGGGCCGTCGTGATCGTCGCCGCGCCCATGATGCGATCGGCGCGCCAACGCTGATTGAGTGTGGCAATTGCCATCAACCAGTGTTGCCGCATCGGGTTTGCCCGCACTGCGGTTATTACAAAGGCAAACAAGTCCTGGACATCAAGGACAAAAAGTCGACTAAGAAGTAAGGGCGATCGTCAAAATGGAGTGAGGTTGATTGAGCGGAGCGCTCAATTTTGGGGCAGCGAATTCCCCTCCATTTTGGATATTCTCGAAATCCATTGGATATTTGTAAGCAACAAAGAGGGATTTGGACAAATTGCCAAATCCCTCTTTGTTGCCTACAGAGTGCAGCAATAAGCTGTGAAAGAAGCCAATCGTGGAGCCTTTTTCGTATCTTACGCGCGTCGATCACACGGCATTTCTATTTCCTGGACAGGGCAGCCAGTCTGTAGGCATGGCCGGCGAACTGGTCGAGCACTATCCCACGGCCCGCGCCGCGCTGGAAGAAGCCGACGCGGTGCTCGGGTTCGCGCTGAGCCGCCTCATGCTCGATGGGCCGGAAACTGACCTGACAGACACCCTTAATGCGCAACCGGCCTTGATGGCCGCCAGCATGGCCGCCATGCGCGCACTGGAAGCCGAAAGAGGCGATGCTGCGCCAGGTGGGGGCGCAGGCGTCTTTGTTGCCGGGCATAGCATGGGAGAGTACACGGCGCTGGTCGCGGCCGGCAGCATCAGCTATGCGGATGGCTTGCGACTGGTGCGCGAGCGCGGTCGTCTGATGAAGCTGGCAGGCGACCGCGCACCAGGGATGATGGCCGCCGTGCTAGGGTTGGAGGAAGCGCAAGTGGCGGAAGTCTGCGCACGCGTTTCCAGCGACGGCCACATTGTGCAGGTGGCAAACGACAACTGCCCTGGCCAGCTTGTGATTTCCGGCGATGCGGCCGGCATGGCCGTCGCGATAGCAGCGCTCACAGCCGCTGGCGCGCGCAAGGTGACGCCGCTCGCCGTCAGCATTGCGGCGCACAGCCCATTGATGCAGCCTGCCGCCGCAGCCCTACGCAGCGCCATCGCGCAGACGACTATCCTGCCGCCGCGCGTTCCGGTGGTCGGCAACACGACCGCGTCCTTGCTCACGACGGTGGATGCGATTCGCGACGAGCTCACATCGCAATTGACCGACAGCGTGCGTTGGACTGCTTCTATCCGCCACTTGGCGAACGCTGGGGTGACAACCTTTGTCGAGATAGGCGCGGGTGAAGTGTTGACCGGGCTGGTCAAACGAATTGCACGCGATGCCAACCGCGTCACCGTCAAAGATGTCAAAGGGGTGCGTGCGTATGTTGCAACGCTGCGCTGAGGGGACAATATTTTGCGGCGTCCTCGGCGCTGCTCAGACGCACCCTTGCCCGTATCAGGTCTCCTGCCTTGCGTCCGGCGACGTTTGCGCGGCCAGTCTGAAGCAGACTCCAGTGCAAGTGTCGTTTCAGAATTGCCGCTTCGTGAGTATAATGCTTGGCAAGCACATAACCGGGTGCAGCCAAAGGTGGATGCATCGTCCAAAGTGCGCCCTGCCTTCACCGGCCCATGCCGCGTGACCAGCAGTTACGATAGGAAGAGATAGGATGGAGTTCTCGAACCGAGTCGCCCTTGTGACGGGCAGCGGCAGCGGAATCGGCGCAGCAATCGCTCGCGAATTGGCGGCAGGTGGGGCCAAGGTGGCTGTCCACTATCGTGGCAACGCCGAAGGCGCGCGCGCAGTGATGGCGCAGATTACGGAAGCCGGCGGCATTTGCCACATCTTTCAAGCGGATGTCAGCGTGGCCGAGCAGGCTGCTGTGCTGGTCAAACAGGTGCAGAGCGAACTGGGCGGGCTGGACATTCTGGTCAACAATGCGGGGACAACGCGCGACACCCTGTTGATGACCATGAAAGAAGACGACTGGGATGTCGTCATCGACACCAATCTGCGCAGTGTGTACACCGTCACCAAGGCCGCAATGCGCGGTTTGGTGCGCCAGAAATGGGGCCGCATCATCAACATCACCAGCGTGGTCGGCCTGTCGGGCCAGGCAGGCCAATCCAATTATGCCGCCAGCAAGGCCGGCATCATTGGGTTCACCAAAAGCCTGGCGCGTGAAGTAGCCAGTCGCAATATCACAGTCAATGCCGTAGCGCCAGGCTTTGTGCCCACTGCGCTCACTGACATTTTGACTGAGGACCAAAAAAGCGCGATTCTTTCCAATACGCCGATGGGCAGGATGGGAACGCCCGAAGAAATTGCCTGGGCCGTCGCCTTCCTCGCTGCCGAACGATCCGGCTTCATCACCGGCCACGTCTTGAGCGTCGATGGTGGATTGGTCATGGCTTGAGGGCTGTAATGGTAAATTTGATGGCATCGAACGACTTCAAACAGCAAAACGCACAGCCCTCACCGCTCAGAACCAGTGATCAAGAACATCTACTTTACATTCACGATCGCCAACTGGCGCGGCGGCTGGCGATCCAGACGCTTTTCGAGGTCGACAGCGTCGATCATTTACCAGGGGATGTGGTCGACGCGCGCCTGGCAAACCCGGCCCCTGACGAAAATGGCGAGGATCTGTCCGTTGTTGTGAGTGAGGAAGCCGCGGGGTTTTTACGTCTGCTGGTGGCCGGCGTGGTCACACATAGCGACGCGCTGGACGCCATTATTGCCCGCTATGCGCCGGAGTGGCCGGTGAATCAACTGGCTATCATCGATCGCAATGTATTGCGCCTGGCGTTATACGAATTGGGCTGCGGTCAGTTGCAGACGCCGCCAAAAGTGGTGATTAACGAGGCGGTGGAGCTTGCCAAGCTCTTTGGCAGTGACAACAGCCCGCGCTTTGTGAACGGCGTGCTCGGGTCGGCTCTGGAAGAGGTTCAAAGGAAGCCATTCTAACATGGATAGCTTTTTTGGCATCGGCATCTTCGAACTGTTTTTGATCGCTGTGATTGCGTTGGTTGTGTTGGGGCCAGAACGGCTGCCCGGCGCCATGCGTACGCTTGCCGACTATCTGCGGCAGATTCGCTCGCTCAGCAGTGAATTTACGTCGCAATTCAGCGAAGAGATCAAGATGCTGGAGGAACTAGATCCGCGCCGGATGGTCAACGACATCCTAGATCCGGCCAAGACCCCGTCTCCCGCCGCCAAAACGCCGCCAGCCAAAGCGCCGCCAGCCAAACCCGCGGCAATAAGCAACGTCGCCAAAAGCACCGCAGCGGCGGCGGCAGTGGCGAAAAACAGTGCAAAACCCAGCGAAGCCAACGACAATACCATCCTTGCGCCGGTGGAGACAAAGCAAACCGCCCCCGGAGACCCGGTGGAGCAAAGCGCCTCTGAAGACAGTTCCCCGCTGCCACCTGATGTTGCGTCGCCGCCGGCCGCGCCCGACGACGCTGCGTCCGCTCAGGTGGAGACGAGCCAGTGACGCAAGGGGCGCTTCCACGAGATCCAGTTGACGAGAGTCGCATGACGCTGATGGATCACCTGCTTGAGTTGCGCACGCGGCTCATCTGGGTGGTCGGCGCGTTGGTGATCGGCACTGCGGTCTCCATGTTATTTGTCAGCCCTCTGCTGCAATTTATCCTCCTCCCACTGACCGAGGCGGGCGCAAAGCCGATGGCGATCGGCCCCACCGATACGATCAGCGTCTTTTTCAAAGTAGGTTTTACAACCGGAGCCGTGATTGCGATGCCAGTCATTGTGTATCACATCATCGCTTTTGCCTCGCCGGGTCTTTATCCTCACGAGAAACGCAACCTGATCCTGACGCTGCCCGGCATCATGGTGCTGTTTGTGGTCGGCGCGTTGTTTGCCTATTTCATGTTGCTGCCGACAGCGGTTGGTTTTTTACAAGGGTTTCTGGGCGATATCATTGCCCAGGAATGGACAATCGACAAGTATATTGGCTTTGTAACGCGCATTGTCTTCTGGATCGGCGTCGCTTTTGAGATGCCTTTAGTGGTTGCGTTTCTGGCGCGCGCCGGCCTTGTCAGCGGGCAACAACTGCTGGGCTTCTGGCGTCAGGCAGTGGTGATCATTGCGATTGTTGCCGCCGCCATCACACCGACTGTGGACCCGGTGAACATGACGCTGGTGATGATGCCGCTCTTGGTGCTCTATGCCAGCAGCGTGGGGCTGGCCTATCTGCTCTACCGCCCACGCGCGCCGCGCGATTTCTCAAAAGAGGACTTCATTCCATCCGAATATCAGGATGAATAGATGGCGGTGATAGGTGGATGCACCGCCAGGCAAGGAGGGGTGTCGTGCCAAACCGGATTATTCAAATCATCGCCAACCCTGGCGCTGGACAAGAGGGACTGAACCTCAAAACAGTGCAAACTATCTTCTCCGCGTACCCAGTGGAGTGGGACGTTAGCATTACCAAGGAGGCTGGGGACGCAACACTTCTGGCAAAAGCGGCAGCCGAAGCCGGGGCCGACGTTGTAGCGATCTATGGCGGCGACGGCAGTGTAGCGGAAACTGCCGCGGCGCTGGCAGGTGTATCACGCACCTGTCTAGCCATCTTGCCAGGTGGCACCGCCAATGTCATGTCTGTTGAACTGGGCATTCCTGGTAAACTGGAAGATGCGTTGCGCGTGGCCGCTGACCCGGCAAGCCAGGTGCGCACGATCGATATGGGCGTGGTGAACAAGCGGCCGTTTGTGCTGCGCGTGGGCATGGGGCTGGAGGCGGAAATGGTGGCCGGCGCCGATCGTGAGGCGAAGAACCGCTTTGGCGTCTTTGCCTACCTGTGGTCCGGCTTGCAAAACATTGCGCGGCCCCAACCGGCGCGTTACCAGCTAGTCCTCGATGGACAGCAGGTCGAAACTGACGGGTTGACTTGTATTGTCGCCAACTCTGGCAACATGGGACAGGCAGGGCTCAATCTGATCCCAACCATTGCCGTAGACGATGGCCTGCTTGATGTCATTGTGATCGGACAGGCTGGCGTCAAAAGTTTCTTTGACGTGGCAGGCGCCATTCTGGGTCTGGCCGAGGTGCAGCCGGAGCAACGTCCTACCCGCTACACACAGCTAGGCGCGGAGATGCGCTCCTCGCTGCAATACTGGCAGGTGAAAGAAGTGCATGTTGCGTGCGAGCCGCCCCAGGCTATCCAAAGTGACGGCGAGTTGCTGGACGCAAAAGAAGTGCATTGCCAGATTCAGCAGGGGGCGCTGCGCGTGCTCACGCCGCCCTCCTGACCTAGAGCAACACCAGCACGCGTAAACCTCTACCTGTCCTGTCGTTACTTCACCGGCGGGTCGCCCCAGCACCGGTCGATCTCTCGTTCGCCGTGCTTCATTGCCAGCAAGAGCGCGTCCTGATCCACGGGCAGCGCCATGAAGCGCACGCCCACAGCGTTGTAGATGGCGTTGGTAATGGCCGGGCTGATCGGGATCGAGCTGATCTCGCCCACACCTTTGGCCCCGTATGGCCCCTCTGCGGTGGGGTCTTCGACGACAAAGTTGCGCATCTCCGGCGCATGTTTGATTCCTGGCATTTTGTACTGGCCGAGATGCCGCGTCCATGGCACGCCGTTTTCCTCGATGTAGTGCTCAGTCAACGCGTTGCCGATGCCCATCACAATGCCGCCTTCGATCTGTCCCGTCAGGCTTAGGATGTTGATGGCGCGCCCGATGTCGTGTGCGGAAATGACGCGTTCGACCGCCACCTCGCCCGTGTCCGTATCGACGCTGACCAGCGCCGCGTGCACCGCGTAGGAAAAACCAAAATGCATGTCGCCGCCCGCACCCAACGGCTGCGTCTTCGGCGCCCAGTATTCGTACTGCAGCTTGGGCGAGCGACCTTCGTCGAGCAAGGTCTGAACAGCGTTGGCAAAGGGGATGGAGCGAGCGTGAGAGATTGGAAAATTAGAGATGGGAGATGGGAGATGGGGAGATTGAGGAGTGGACGCGGAATCTCCAGTCTCCAATCTCCAATCTCCATTAGCTGCTTTCACCTGCGCCAGCCGTGCTTCGTCCACATAGGCCAGCCCCTCATGGAAGGCGATCGCCTCTGGCGGGACATCAAATTTTTCCGCCAGGACGCCTTGCATCCGCTCGCGCATCGAGCGCGCGGCCAGCCGCGCGGCGTTGCCGCTGAGATAAGTCTGACGGCTGGCGGTGGTGGGGCCGCCGTCGGGCGTCAGGTCGGTGTCCATCACCAGCACGCCTACATCGCGGAAAGGCAGGCCCAGTTCCTCCGCGGTGCACGCTGCCAGCACGCCGATCAGGTTCTGTCCCATTTCCGCGCTGCTCGTGCGAATCTCAGCGCGGCCGGTGGGATAGACCTCGACCTCGGCAGTGGCCTTGTCGGGTGCGCCGCCGCCCAGCCCGGTGTTCTTGTAGCCGGCGGCCAGCCCCCACGCGTAGACTTTGCTGCCAACGCGGGTGGGAGTAAAGAGATTGGGAGATTGGGAAATGGAGGATGGGAGATGGGAGATGGGCGCGGCGCCGCTCTCTTCTTCCCCCAATCTCCAATCTCGAATCTCCTGCTCCACCTTCTCCAGACAAGTCAATAACCCGACGCTGTCGCGCAGCACCTGGCCTGTGGCGGTCATGGCGCCGACCTGCATGGCGTTTTTGCGGCGCAGCTCAATTGGATCCATGCCCAGCGCCTCGGCAAGAAGATCCATGTTGCTCTCGACGGCAAAAGCCGACTGCGTGACGCCAAAACCGCGGAACGCGCCGCACGGCGCATTGTTGGTGTACATCGCATAACAGTCGATTTTGGCGCTGCCCACCACATACGGGCCGGTGGCGTGGGTGGTGGCGCGCGTCATCACCTTTTCACCCAGGCTGGCGTAGGCGCCGCTGTCACCATAGAGTTCGGCCTCGACCGCAGTGAGCACGCCGTCGCGCCGGGCGCCAGTCTTGATGCGGATGATCGTGGCGTGACGCTTGGGGTGGAAGCGCAGGCTCTCTTCGCGCGTATAAAGCACCTTGACCGGTCGGCGCGTCACCTGCGCGGCCAACGCGGCATGAAACTGGCCCGCGATGTCTTCCTTTCCGCCAAAGCCGCCGCCCATCACCGTGCCTTTGACGCGCACCGCCTCATTGGGCAATCCCAGACAGCGCGCCACCTGGTCACGATCGGCGTAGGGAATCTGGCTGCCAACATAAATGGTCAATTTATCATGCTTGCCATAGCGTGGATCATCCCAGCCCGCGGGCACGCCAACTGAACACTCTGGCTCCAGGAAAGCATGTTCGGTCATCGGCGTGCGATAGGTGCGCTCTACGATGACGTCGGCAGCCGCAAACCCAGCCTCCAGATCGCCGTGACGCACCTTGATGTGTTTAAGCAGGTTGCCGTCAGGGCGGTCAGGATGCAGCACAGGCGCATCAGGTTGGCGCGCGGCGACAGGATCGGTGATGGCCGGCAGCACCTCATAGTCAACGGTGATCAGGTTGAGCGCGTCGTGCGCCAGCTCGTTGGTGTCGGCGACGACCAACGCGATGGGGTCGCCGACATAGCGCGCCGGATAGTCTCCACCGGCAAAGGCGGGCCAGTCATACTCGACCAGGCCATGCCGCAACTCGCCGGGGATGTCCTGCTGTGTCAGCACACAGTGGACGCCGGGCAGCGCTTCGGCGGCGGCGGCGTTGATGTGCAGAATGCGCGCATGGGGATGGGCGCTGCGGAGGGTGGCGCCGTGCAACATCTGGGCAAAGGTGAAATCATCGGCGTAGCGCGCGGCCCCAGTGACCTTGTCCACCGCGTCGGGACGCGGCAACGGCCTGCCGATCTGCGCCAATGGCTCGACATGGTCGGGCAGCACTGGCGCGGGCAGGTGACCGGTGCGCATCTTCTCAGCGGCGGCCTTCACCGCGTTGACGATGGACGTATAGCCTGTACAGCGGCAGTACGTGTCTTTCAAGCAATGCTTGATCTCCTCGTCAGTGGGGGTCTGGTTGGCATCGAGCAGCGTCTTGGCCTGCAGGATAAAACCTGGCGTGCAAAAGCCGCACTGTGTGGCGCCATATTGCACGAAGGCCTCCTGCAGCGGATGCAAATCTCCCATCTCTATTCTCTGATTGCCATTGTTATGAGATGGGAGATTGGAGAGTAAAGATTGTTGACCGGCCCAGGCATCCGCCACGCCTTCGATGGTCAGCACTTCGGCGCCCTGGGCTTTGAAAGCCGGGAAGATGCACGAATCAACGCTGCGACCGTTGACGATCACGGTGCAGGCGCCGCATTCGGCCTCGTTGCAGCCGATCTTGACGCCAGTCAGGCCCAAATCGTAGCGCAGCACTTCAGCCAGAAAGCGGTTAGCGGGCACGTCGAGGGAGTGCGGCGCACCGTTGATAGTCAAGGATAGTGTGGGCATTAGTTTCTCCTCGTAGGTCGGGCGAGTAGGTCGGGCGAGTAAGTCGGGCGAGTAGATCGGGCTGCCAGCCCGACGTTGTCTCATCAGCCAGCGGGTGTCGTCCACGAACGCGCCCGCGCAATCGCACGCGGCAACACGCGGCGCAACAACACCGCGAGCATCTCGTGGCGATACGCTTTGGACGCGCGATGTTTGCTGGTGCGCAGCTCCGCCTGGCCTTGCGCGGCGGCGACGGCAGCGTCGATGGCAGCATCGTCCAGGCTAGGCGCGGCCAGCAGGATCGCTTCGCTTTCCAGCGCGCGAAATGGGATGGGTCCAGCCGGCCCGACGGCAATCGCAGCAGCCACCGCGCGTGCGCCCGCAGCGTCCAGCGTCACTTGGGCCGCAACGCCCAGGATCGGCAGCGCCACGCCTTGCGGGCGCATGATGCGGTCGAAGGCGCTGCCGGTGTGCGGTCCCGGCGCGGGAAAGCGAAACGCGCTGATCATCTGGTTGGGGGCAAGGTTGTTCATGCCTGGCCCGACAAAGATCGAGAGCAGCGGCTGCCATGTAGATTCGACGGCGACGCCGTTCCATGTGCACACCTGCACCTCGGCGCCCAGCGCGAGCAGCCCAATGGTGCCGTCCGCCGCGGGCAGCGCGTGCGCCACATTGCCGCCGATGGTGGCGACATTGCGCACCTGCGGCCCGCCAACGACGCTGCAACTCTCTGCCAGCGCCGCGCCGTAACGGCGGATGCGCGGATGGGCTTCGATGGTCGTGTGCGTCACCGCGGCGCCCACTATGATCCAGCCATCTTCCTCAACGATCTGGTCGAGGCCACGAATGGTGGTCACATCCACCAGTGCCTGGGGCGCGGCGTGATTCCCCTGTTGGACGTCGAGAATCAGATCGGTGCCGCCCGCCACAATCTGAGCGGCGCCGGCATACTCGCTGAGCAGCGCAAGTGCTTCATCGAGGCTGTGGGGCGTATGGTAGGCTTGCCAGCGCATGAGCGCTCCTTGAGTTAGTCTTCCCAGAAATTGGTTGCAATTCTGAATCGAGGATGAAGTATAGCAAACAGAGCGCCTGCTGTCTATCAACGGCGCCAAGGCGGGCAGGCTCATTTTAATGCAAGCTCCCCATTTGGATCTGCACCACCTCTGCCTCGATAAACGCCTTACCGAGCGCCTGCGCCACCGAGATGCAATGATGCCCATCGCGGCTATCCCTTTGCGACGCCGCGTCAAAGTTATTTTCAGGTTGGTGTTATACTTCGCTCATGATCATCAGCGCCAGCCGTCGCACCGATATTCCCGCCTTCTACACGCCGTGGTTCATGCATCGCGTGCGCGCCGGCTACTGCACCGCACCCAATCCCTTCAACCGCCGTCAGATCAGCCACATCTCCCTGCGCGCAGAGGATGTCGATGTGATTGTCTTCTGGACGCGCAACCCGCGCCCGCTGCTCGCGCATCTGGATGAACTGGACGCCCGCGGCTATCGTTACTATTTCCAATACACAGTTTTGGACAACCCACGCACGATCGACCCGAAAACGCCGCCGGTGAAGGCCGCCATCGAGACCTTTCACCGATTGGCCGAGCGGATCGGGCCGGAACGGGTCATCTGGCGCTACGACCCCATCGTGCTGAGTTCCGTCACCGACAGCAACTTCCACCGCGAGCGCTACGCCTGGCTCGCCCGGCAACTGCGCGGCTACACGACACGATCGGTGATCAGCTTCATGGATGTCTACAAAAAGGCGGCGCCACGGCTGCGCGCACTTGCTGTCCAGGGGGTGACGCTGCCCGAGCCCTCACCTGTCCCACTGCCGGGTTACAATGATTTGCTGCACAGCCTGGTGGAAATTGCCGCGCAAAACGCGATGGAGATTTCCAGTTGCGCCGAGGAGACAGATTTAACCATCTGCGGCGTGCGATCTGGCAAATGCGTGGATGACGTACTGATCGAGCGCGTCTTTGGGCTGCGGCTCAACCTCAAGAAGGACCCCAGCCAGCGCGACGCCTGCGGATGTGTTGCCAGCCGCGACATCGGCATGTACGATTCCTGTCTCTTTGGTTGTCAGTACTGTTATGCGACCAGCAGCTTCGCCCGCGCCGCCGCAAACCACGCCGCGCATGATCCGCATTCACCTTCTCTGCTCGGCCACTATAGGCAGGAATAGCCCGCGCCGATCAATTATAGAGAATTAGAAAAGCAGATTGCAGGGCGAGCTATCAGCCCGACATGTTGCTACAATCAAAACAAGTGAATGACTAGAGGCGCAGGAGATTTACCATGTGCGCCTCTAGTTCTCTCAAAAGCTGACCCTACGCAAACGCGTCGTACAACGAGCGCACCTGCAAGGCCTGCTCTGCCTGCGCCAGCGTCCACCCTGCGGGCAGTGCGGTCGTAACGGTGCGGCTGCGCCCGGCAGGCAGGTCAAAGTAGTTGTCGCTGAAGATGGCGTCGGCGCCGGCCAGGCTGACTTCAACAAAGCGCGCCAGCGTGTCGCTGGTCAATTCAATGGCAAGCTGACCCGCCTCCGCCGTCACGCTGACTGCCAGGGTGGGCTGGCGCAGCGCCAAATGTTTGTTGGGCGCAAAGGTGGCGACATTGGTGGCGATGCTCTCGTCACCCTGGCGCAGCTCGGCCACAAAGATCAGATCGCGCTGATTTTCGGCGTTTACCGCGTCGGCCAGGTCAAGCTCGACCACCGGCGTGTCGGCCAGCGGCGCAGCACTCACCCCCTGCTCGCCCTGCTTGACGACGGCGCCGTCGAGCGTCTCCAGCGTCCAGCGCACCACACCCTCCCACGGCTGTTGCAAATCGCTGGTGACATGCACGGCCATGTCCGTTCCGTGCTCGGCGATGGAGAGCATCACCGGCGCGTAGAAGCGGCGCGCGGCGTAGTGCAGCGCCTTCCAGCGGCCAAAGTAGTCGAGGCTCGACCACGAGGCGACCGGCCAGCAGTCGTTGAGCTGCCAGTAGAGCGTGCCGCTGACGCGATCCATGTGCCGGCGCCAGTGCTCCACGCCGTAGCGGATGCCTTCGGCCTGCAAGACCAGGCTCATGTAGACCATCGACGGGAAGTCTTTGGGCATGCGGTAGTTCTCGGTCATCTGCGCCAGCATCAGCCCGTTGCCCGCCGCGTTCTTCTGGTGATGCTCCATGATGTAGGAGGTCATGTTCCAGTCGGCTTCGTCCGCGTAGGTGCGGATCGTCTCCAGGGGCGGCAGCGCCTGAAAGCCGAACTCGCTCATGAAGCGCGGGTACTGCTCGCGATAGGCGGTGAAGGGTTTGCGGCCATGCCAGACATCCCAGTAATGCGCGTCGCCCTGCGCCTGGCCGTTGACAGCGTGGAAGGGCGTGTCCGACGACGGCGAACTGGGCCAGTAGGCCGTGTCGGGATCCAGCCCGGCGATCCAGCCTGGCAGCGTGGTGTGAAAGTACTGGAGATAAGCATCGCGCAGCACGCGCCAGTCGGCGAGCGGCTGCGACTTGGTTGCCATCTCCATCAACAGGCGGATGCGCGGGTCATGTTCGGCCATCGCGGTGAGCGATGCGACCTGCTCCGGCGTCAGCTCCGGTTCGGCCCAGCCCCACATCTCCCAGCCCCACTCCATTTCGTTGTTGCCGCACCAGAGGGCAAGGCTGGCGCGATGGCGCAGGCGGCGCACATTCTCCGCGGTCTCGACGCGCACGTTCTCGATAAAGTCGGCGCGATCCAGCGGGTAGATGCTGCACGAGTAGATGCAGTCCTGCCAGACCAGGATGCCGTAGCGGTCGCAGAGATCGTAGAAGTGCTCTTCCTCGTAGAAGCCGCCGCCCCAGACGCGCAGCATGTTCTGATGCGTGGCCGCGGCGTCGCGGATCAGTTGCTCCAGCGAAGCGCCCGGCCCGCCATTGCCTTGCAATCGCGTCGGAAAGGAATCGGCCGGGATCCAGTTGGAGCCTTTGGCAAAGATCGGCACACCGTTGACGACGAAGGTGAAAGACTGCCCCCACTGGTCTTCTGCCTGGCGCAGCTCGACCGTGCGCAGGCCAAGCTGGAAACGCTGCGCGTCAACCCGTTCGCCTGCCTGCTCCAGCAGCACTTCCACCGCGTAGAGCGGCTGCGCGCCGTAGCCGTTGGGCCACCAAAGCTGCGGATCGTCCACCGCAAGGGCGATGGTGGCGTGTTTGCCGTCGACCGGCTCCACCACTTCCTGGACATGCTTGCGATCCGGCGCAACCAGCCGCACGATCGCGGTCAGCGGCGCGTCGCTCCAGCGCTCGACCGCCACGGTTGCGGAGATGGCGACGCTGCCCTGGTCGTGCTTCTGGCGCAAATGGACATCCGCCAAGCGTGCGCCGCTGCGCCCTTCGAGGCGGATCTCCTTCCACACGCCGATCGGCGGCAGTTGCGGACCCCAATCCCAGCCGAATTGAGAGGGCGCCTTGCGCAGGTGCGGCCCGCCATCGATGGCCTGCGTGACGCCGCGCAGCGGCCGCGCAGCATTGGCCGCGGTGATAAAGCGCACCGGCGAGGCAAAGGAGATCAGCAACTCGTTTTCCTCCTCGCGCAGCAACTGCTTGATTTCCCATTCGTAGCGGCGGAACATGTTGTCGGTGCGGCCCAGCAACTCGCCGTTGAGCGTGACTTCGGCCAGCGTGTCCAGCCCGTCACAGACCAGAAAGACCTTTTCCGCGCCCAGGACAGCGGCGTCGGGCGTGAAGGTGTAGCGGTGCTCCCAATCCTGCTCCGCCACCCACGCCACCTTCTTCTCGTTGTCGGCGACGAAGGGGTCGGGAATCTTGTCGAGCGCCAGCAGGTCGGTGTGGACGCCGCCGGGCACGGTCGCCGGCAGCCAGTCGTCGGAACCAGCTTGGCGAAAGCGCCACTGGTCGCCGGTAAGAGATTGAACATGCATATAGTTCTCCTTTTAAGAATAGACCGCGGATTTGGCGGATTTGACGGATAAAAACGGATGCTCTGTCTCGCCTGAATCGTGACAAAAAATTTACCTGGCGTATAGACGCAATTCCAGCCCATAAAACGACTGCCGGTCAAGCAGATCAAACTCTTTATCCAGCGCCGCTGAGATCAACCGCTGCGGGTCGGTGTACCAGTCGTGGCTGTAGATCAGCCAGACGCGCGCGCGGTCGTCGAGCAGGCTTGCCAGGCGCGGCACATCGGCTGTCCCCATGATGGGCTCCAGCACGCCGGCGTCGAAAAGGTCGGCCGGCGCGCCCCGGCGCTCGGCCGCGATGCCGGTGCGCTCAAAGTAGTAGTCGAAGGGAATCTGCACCCAGGTGGCGTTGAAGAGCAGCAGATCGTCCGGCTGGTAGCGCGCGGCCAGGTAGGCGGCCGCGCCGCGCCAGTCTTCCTTTGCAAAGTTGCGGTAGTAGTTGTCGAGCGCTACCCCTTGGATCAGCAGCAGCGCGGCCAGGGCGACGGCCAGCAGCGCGCGGCGCGGCACGCGCGCCATCCCCACCGCCACAATCGCGTAGAGCGGCAGCGACGCCCAGATCAGCGTGCGGTCGTAGAAGATCGGGCGGCGCAGGCTGACCAGCCACTCGCCCACGAAGGGCGTCAGCCAGAGCGCCAGCAGCAACGCTAGCTGCGCCGGTCGCACGCGTAATTGCCACAGGCCCACGATGAAAAAACCGCCAAAGAAGAGCCAGACGCTGCTTTTCCAGGGCGCGGGCGCAGGAAAGAAGGCGCTCAGAAAGACGAAGAGCGCGTCAAGCACCGTCTGCAGCGTGGGCGCCGCCAGCCAGAAGTGTGCGTAGACGCCCAGGCTCTGCTGGACAAATGCGCCGGACCACGGCAGCCAGAGCGCTATGATGGCGGCCTGCGCCAGCAGCCAGTGGCGCAGCGCCGGCGGCTGAAGCTCGGCCAGCGCCGATTCCACCGCCGGCGCGGAAGGTGCAGCGCGGCGCCGGCGCCGCACCAACAGAAAGGGCAGCACGAAGAGGTTGACCGCGGCGGGAAAAAAGAGCGCCGTGTTGTGCGTCAGCAGCGCAGCGACCGTGAAGAGCACGTAGCCGATCCATGCGGCGCGGCGGCGCCCCTCGCCCCTCGCCTCTCGCCCCTCACCCGCCAGCAGCCACGCCAGGCAGCACAACGCCCCCGCCACCGCAAAGGTGAGCAGCGCGTACATGCGTGCCTCCTGGGCAAAGCGGACATGAAAGGGCGCAATCGCCAGCAGCAGCGCGGCGATCAGCCCGGCGCGCTCGCCCGCCAGTGTGCGCACAAAGCCGTAGAAGAGAGGAATGGTCGTTGTGCTGAAGAGGGCGGAGAGGCTGCGCACCCAGCCCTCGCGGTCGCCGGCGGCCAGCCAGAAGTGCAGCAAGGTGTAATACAACGGCGGATGCTGGTCGATGCGCACCAGCCAGTCGAGCAGTTCGCCCAGCGCGTGGCGGCTCATCCAGATGCTGAAGGCTTCGTCCAGCCACAGCCCCTTGGCGCCGATGGCCCAGAGGCGCAGCGCCAGGCCCAACAGCGTGATGGCGCCCAGCCAGAGGAGAGCAGCCAACGGCCTGCGGCCGGTTTGTGTGGCGCCGGGGACGAAGATGGCTTGAGCTTGGGAAGAGTATATCCGCACGAACACCTATCGCATCATGAAGAATGCGCTACACTGTGGAAAGATCCCATTCTTCGTAGATCTTTGGCACATCGTTGAGCAGGCGCCGTGTGTAGGGCTCCTTCGGGCGCAGGATCACCTCATCGGCAGATCCGCTTTCGACAAAGC
>JACSRH010000097.1 GCA_014879855.1 Caldilineaceae bacterium
ATTGACGCCAGCCGCCGCAAACCAGACGCCTTCCTCCTGTTCAGCGACCGCGGCGCTGTAGCTGTAATAGGCCAGCCCCTGCTCCTCGCGCACGCGCTCGCCCAGCCGTCCCATCATGCCGAACTGTCCCAGAATGCAGTTGGCGACGCGCACAGCATAGAAATCGGGATCGGCGCGGCGCACGCCGTAGCCGCCCAACACGATGTCGCTCTGCACCTTGCCGTGCATCGGCGCGTGGAGCCGCTGGCCAGCGGCGCGCGGCGCCGGCGCGGTGGCCGGCGGCAAAGCAGCGTCCCTGCACCAGTCGCCAAAGCACGCCTGCACGGCATCAAGCACGCGCCCCGCCTCGACATCGCCGGCGATCGCCAGCACCGCGCCTTGTGCGGTGAAAGTGCGCGCATGGAAGTCGAGCAGGTCCTGACGCTGCAACGCGCTCACGGTTTCGAAATACCCGTCCGCGGCGCGGCCATACGGATGGCGGCGACCAAACAAGGCTTCGCTGAAACGCCGCGCGGCGACGCTGGCGGTGTCTTGTTCGCGCTCCTGGATGCCAACCAATTTCATCTGACGCAGGCGTTCGATGTGCTCGACCGGAAAGGTGGGTCGGCGCACAATGTCCGCCAGCAAGTTCAGCAGATCGTCAAAGTCTTCCGCCAGCGCGGTGATGCCAACGTCGGTGCTGTGCACATCAGCCGAGACAGTGAGCGATGCGCCGACGTCCTCGACCGCGGCGTTGAACGCGTTATAGGCGTAATGCTCGCTGCCGCGCGTCAACATGCTGGCGACAAACGCGGCGAGTCCTGCTTGCTCCGCGGTTTCCTGGACCGCGCCGGCGCGAAACGAACCCTGGAGCACAGCAATGGGAGACGTATGATTTTCGCGCACGAGAAGTGTCAGCCCGTTGGGCAAGGGCGTGCGCAAAATGGTTTCCGAGCTGGGCAGGGCGCTGGGTTGGCGACTGTTCATGATGGGTCGTCCGCTTGCTGGATTGGGAGATAGTAGCCGACCGTCTGGCGGTCGGGCGTAAGATAGCGCCGGGCGACGCGCTGCACATCGTCCGATGTGACCGCGCGTAACTGTGCGCTCCACGCGTCAAGCCACGCCAGCGAGGCGACAACCTGGCTGAAGCCCAGCCAATAGGCTTCGGAGGTGACGCTCTCACTGCTGTAGGCGAATTGCGCTCGCGTTTGTTTGATCGCTCTTTCCATTTCGGCCGCCGCTACGCCGTCGCGCTGCACGGCCTCGATCTCATGCCAGACCGCGTCTTCCACTTGGCGATGCACTGCTTCCGGCGCCAGCGTGGCGCTGATCATCAACAGCCCCGCATCCAGAGTCGGGCCAAAACTTGTGCCGACATCGACCGTCAACTGCTGTTCCACCAGCGCGCGATAGAGCCGGTTGTTGCGGTTGTTGGCGCTGCCTCCGAAAAGTCCCATGCCTTTGGCGCCGCCCAGCACCGAGTCGAGCACGACAAAGGGAAAGAAGTCCGGGTGTTGCGCGGGCGGCGCCTGGAAGACCTGGAGATAGTAGGCGGTTGGGTCGTCGCCGCGCAGCAGCACGCGGCGTTCGGCGCGCGAGGCCGGCTCCTGGACGTGTAGAGGCGGCGCGTCCGGCCCTGGTTTCAAATCGCCAAAATAGTGCTGAAGGTGCGCCAGCATGGCGTCCGGCTCGAAATCGCCGGTCACCACCGCGACCGCGTTGTTGGCGGTGTAATAGGTGCGATAGTGGCGGTAGAGGTCGTCGCGCGTCAGCGCGTGCAGATCAGCGGGCCAGCCGATGATCGGGTTGCGATAGCTGTGCGTCAGATAGGCCGCGGCCTGCACTTCTTCCTGCAGGCGGTAGAAGTAGCTGTTCTCGCTCCCCTCGCGCTCGCTCAGGATCACCGTACGCTCCGACTCGGTTTCGTCCGGGTCAAAGAGTGCATTCGCCATGCGGTCGCTTTCAACCTGCAGCGCCAGCTCGATGCGGTCCGCGGGGAAGGTCTCGAAGTACACTGTCCAGTCCGGGCCGGTCATGCCGTTGAAGACGCCGCCGGCGCGCGCGACGGCTTTGTCGAATTCGCCGCGCGGGTAGCGTTCCGTGCCTTTGAACAGCATGTGCTCCACCCAGTGGCTGATGCCGGTGCGCCCAAGGACTTCGTTGCGGCTGCCGACGCGGTAGAAGAGCCAGAAGCTGGCCACCGGCGCGCGGCGGCTGGGGCGCAGGATGACCTGCATGCCATTGTCAAGTGTTGCTTGGATCAGTCCGTCGATGGGCATGGCAATTCCAAAGTGATTGGGAAGATTGGATGATGAGAGATTGGAGATTCGCGCAGAGCAGATCTCCAATCTCTCCTCTCTAATTTTCTCATCCGTGTCTGCGCACGAAGCGGTCCATCCGTTCCAGCGCAGTCTCGATATGGTCGATGCTGGCCGCGTAGGCGCAGCGCACGTGGCCTTCCCCGCCCTTGCCAAAAGCGCTGCCCGGGATAACGGCGACGTGTTCTTCCACCAGCAGCCGCTCGCAGAATTCGTGCTCGTTCATCCCCGTCGCTTTGACGCTGGGAAACGCGTAGAATGCACCCTTCGGCTCAAAGCATTTCAGCCCGATCTCGTTCAATCCCTTGTGGATCAGCCGGCGGCGGCGGTCGTAGCTCTCCACCATCTGCTGCACATATTCCTCGCTGGCAGGGTCGGTGAAGGCGGCCAGCGCGGCTTCCTGACCCACTGTAGGCGCTGACATGATCAGATACTGATGGATCTTGCGCATCGCGCCGATCAGGTCGGCCGGCCCCGCGGTGTAGCCGATGCGCCAGCCGGTCATGGCGTAATCCTTGCTCATGCCGCCCAGGTGGATGGTGCGCTCGGCCATGCCGGGCAGCGCGGCAAACATGATGTGATGATGGCCGGCATACACCAGCCGGTCGTAGATTTCGTCGGAAATGACGAGCAGGTCATGCTCCGCGGCGATGCGGGCGATCTCCAACATGCCGCTTAGATCCATCACCGCGCCGGTCGGGTTGCTGGGGAAGCCGATCAGCAGCGCTTTCGTGCGCGGCGTGATCGCCGCGCGGATGGCTTCGGGGCGAATCTCAAAGTTATCGTCGGCATAGGTCGGCAAATCAACGACGTTGCCGCCTGCCAGGATGATGCTGGCCGTATAGCTCACGAAGCAGGGCTGCGGCACGATCACCTCGTCGCCGGGGTCGAGAATCGCCTGCATCGCCAGATACATGGCCTCGCTGACGCCTACGGTGATCAGCACTTCCTTTTCGACATCATAGGCGGGCGCACCGTAGCGACGGCGCAGGTTCTGCGCCACGGCCTCGCGCAGTTCGTACATGCCCGAATTGGAGGTGTACGACGTGTGCCCGCGCTGCAGGCTCTGGATGCCGGCCTGCAAAATCGGCGGCGGCGTCACAAAATCCGGCTCGCCAATGCCCAGGCTGACGACATCCTCCATTGTCGCGGCAATGTCAAAATACTTGCGGATGCCCGAAGGTGGAACGTCCAGCACGCGTTGGCTCAGGCGGCTGCTGAGGGGGCGCATGGCAGGTGTGGTGCTGTAGCCAGGCTCCGTTTGCAGGCTATTGGGCAAAGTTAGGGGCTGAAGGGAGAGCGAATTCATAGTTGAACACCTTTCTGGTGTAAATAAACAATGGGGTTGCAAGCTATGCTCCGAACGCGCGGGATGCCAGATTTGTTCCTGCATCCGCATCCGGAAACCACTGCCGGTAAGCGCCGCTCACAACGCACGATCCGGCCGAACCGTGTGTTGCCGGCGGCTAGCTGTGGCCAGCCCTCCTACGCCTGCACCCCGGAAACGGGGATTTACACTGACAAGTCGCATACGCACCTCAGCCTTGACGGCGATAGTGAACGAGATAATCCGGCGCCTCAATGCCCGGCGTCAGTTGCGTGTCGGCCACAGGCGGCAACGCCGCCTGCTGCAAAGGCAGCACGCCGGCCCAGATCGGCAGCGCATAATCTTCAGGCTCATCATTGGGCGGCCCCGACCGCGCCTTGGCGGATGCGCTGGCGATCGAAAGCGCCACCACGGTCGTGGCATGCAACTCCTGCGAAGTGGGTAAACGTGCGTCTTGCCAGCGGCCACGGGCCAGGTGCTCGGTCAAACAGGCCAGCGCGGCCATCTTCTCGTCATTGGTTTGCAGCGTGCGGCCATGACCAAACAGCACGACCGACCGGTAGTTCATGGAGCTGTGAAAGACCGAACGCGCCATCACCAGCCCGTCGAGCAAGGTGATCGCCACGCTCACCGGGTGGCCTGCCTCGATGTGCTTGAGCAGGCGACTGGCTTTGGCGCCGTGCAGGAGGAGCTGGTCGCCCATGCGCGCATGGATGGTCGGGATCACAAAGGGCTGGCCATCGACCGCAAAGGCGACATGACAGATCAGCGCTTCGTCGATGATGGCGTAAATCGTCGCCTGGTCATATTGTCCACGCTCCGGGATGCGCCGGACGCGATTGAGTGATTGCTGCTCGAATTCCATGCTATGCTCCTGCGGCACTGTCCTCCTACAGCACTATGCTCCTACAGCACTATGCTCCTACAGCAACTGGCTGCGCCCAATGCGTATGCCACGTCGTCGCCTGTTCGTAGGCGTGCGCGGTGCGCAACACCACTTCCTCGCCGAGAGGTGGCCCCATCAATTGCAACCCGATCGGCAGCCCACCCGCGTCGAAACCACACGGCACGCTGGCGCCGCACATGCCCGCCAAGTTGGGCGTAATCGTAAAGACATCGCTCAGATACATCGCCAGCGGGTCGTTGGCCTTCTCGCCGATGCGGAAGGCGGTCGTCGGCGCCACCGGGCAGGCGATCACATCGACCTGCCCAAACGCGGCCTCGAAGTCCTGCTTGATCAGCGTGCGCACCTGCTGCGCCTTGAGGTAGTAGGCATCGTAGTAACCCGCACTCAAGACATAGGTTCCCAGCATAATGCGGCGTTTGACCTCGGCGCCAAACCCCTGCCCGCGCGACTCGCGATAGTTCTCCAGGATGCTGCCGGCGCCGGCGCTGAATCCATAGCGCACGCCGTCGAAGCGGGAAAGATTAGCGCTGGCCTCGGCGGTCGCCACCAGGTAATAGACCGGCAGCGCCTTTTCGGTGTTTGGCAGCGAAACACGCACGATCTCGGCGCCCATCTCTCCGAGCAGGTTGATCGCCTGGCGAACAGCGGCTTCTACATCGGGCTGCACGCCGGCGATGAAATACTCGTCGGGCAGACCGATGCGCAGCCCGCGCACGTCACCCGTCAGCGCCGCGGCATAATCCGGCACAGGCGCTGGCATACTTGTGCTGTCGTGGTCGTCGTGTCCCGCCATCACGCTGAGGATCAAGGCCGCGTCGCGCACATCTTTTGCCAACACGCCGACCTGGTCGAGGCTGCTGCCATAGGCCACCAGCCCGTACCGGCTCACGCGGCCATAGGAGGGCTTCAGCCCGACCACGCCGCAATACGCGGCCGGCAGACGCACGCTGCCGCCCGTGTCAGTGCCGAGCGCGGCCAGCGCCTCCTGCGCGGCCACTGCTGCGCCGGAGCCGCCGCTGCTGCCGCCTGGCACGCGCTCCAGATCCCACGGGTTGTGGGTCGTGAAGTAGCCGCTGTTCTCCGTGCTGGACCCCATGGCAAATTCGTCGGTGTTGGTCTTGCCCAACATCACCATGCCGGCCTCGGCCAGGCGGCGCACCGCGGTTGCCGTGTAGGGCGGTGTGAAGTTTTCCAGGATGCGGCTGCCGCACGTAGTGCGCACGCCCGCGGTGCAGAGCACATCTTTAATCGCCATGGGGATGCCCAGGAGCGGCGCGTCGTCTCCGGCCGCGCGCCGGGCGTCAGCCGCCGCGGCCTGTTCCAGCGCCAACTCCGCAGTGAGCGTCAAATAGGCTTTGACCTGGCTGTCGGTCTGCGCGATGCGCTCCAGCAACGCCTGCGTCAGTTCGACCGCGCTGAATGCGCCGCGGCGCATTCCGGCCAGAGCTTCATGGATAGTCAACGCGTACAACGCTTTGCTCATGCTATTCCTCAAAGACAGCGCGCACGCGGAAGAAGCCATCAGCCTTGTCGGGCGCGTTCGCCAGCGCGACCGCGTTGTCCAGCGAAGGCGCCGGCGCGTCGTCCGCCATCACGTTGTAGAGCGGTAGCACGTAGGGCGTCGGCGCCACCTGGCTGGTGTCCACCTGCTGTAAACTTTCGGCATGATCCAAAATCGCCGATAACTGTTCGGCATACAAAGCCAACTCCGCCTCGCTCAGGCGCAATTTCGCCAGCTCAGCCACGTGACGGACTTCATCGATGGTCAGGCGCATCAGAAGACTCCAAGCAACAGAAACAAGCAACAAAAACAAGCAATAAAAAACGTCGTGGCATTTAGGGTCCACGACGTTGGGTAAATTAATCATCCCATCAAAAAACGCCGTGGATGTGCCACGACGCGGGTGTGGATTCACCTCTGCCGAGACACGCGTCTAGCTGCGGCAGCCTGTACGGCTGCCCAGGTTGCAGCGGCGCGATGGAAGGAAAGATGAAGGTGTTTCATGCTCGATCTCAATTGGTTTCTTACCAGCATTGTGGCAGAGTATAGCCGCCGGTGGTCAGCCTGTCAAGCCGGCCAGCGCTGTAAATTGCGTTCGCTTCACCCATTCGCCCGCCCCATCAGAGATTGTTCGAGAAACTGTGCCCACACCGGATGTTTCGCCCAAACCAACTGTTATCATCTACACCGACGGCGGCTGCCTTGGCAACCCTGGCCCTGGCGGCTGGGCGGCGATCCTGCGCTACGGTCGCCACACCAAGGAATTGACCGGTCGCGCCGGCCTGACCACCAACAACCGCATGGAACTGCGCGCCGCGGTCGAAGCGCTCAACGCGCTCAACCGTCCCTGTCATATCGAAATCTTCACGGACAGCGAATATCTGCGCCGCGGCATTACCGAATGGGTGAAGCAGTGGCAGCGCAACGGCTGGAAGACCGCGGCCAGGCAGCCGGTCAAGAATCGCGACCTCTGGCAGGCGCTGGTGGCCGCGGTCGAGCGTCACGCCGCGGCCGGAGGCATCACCTGGCGCTGGACAAAAGGCCATGCCGGCGATGAATTCAACGAACGTGCAGATGAGCTCGCCAACGGCGCCGCGCACGCGGCCACCCGCAACGACCCACCCGATCTAGACCCGCAATGAGGGTTTTGCCACTCTGCCGCTGTGCTTTTTTGCGACTTTGCGTTAAGCATCATGCTGTATGTCATCGGCCAGCGCGCCCGCCACTAACGCCGGCAACACCACGGGCGAAGTGCGGCGCAGCCAGCGCCCGTGCCCGATCCCGATGCGTCCGTTGACGACATCCCTGGGGCTCCAGTGACCGCCGTAGCGCACAAATCCCGCCGCTTCCCAGAGATACAGAAGTAGCGTTGCCAGCACGGTAGGCAGCCAGAAACCGACAAAGACAAAGGCGATGTAGTGACGCGCGGGGTTGTCGTCGTCGACGATCTTCGGGGCAAATCCGCGTGTGCCAAACTGGCGCGGGGGCGCACCTGCCATCTGGCGCAGGAAACGCAGCGGTGCGCCCACATCCTGCGTGTGGATGCCAGCGCAATCTTCGCCGACGCGCAGGACGAACCACACCGACCCCGCCCAGCCAGGTGGCGCCTGGGCGGCCGTGGTCTGCAAATAATCAAGAAAGTGATCAAGACCTGTGCGCATGAGAAGCACGCCAACGCCAATGCAACGGCGCAGGGTGGCAAAGTCCACCACTGCGCCGTGTCTGGATGAGAGATTCAGATTGCAACGAAAGTGCAATGCGGCTTTTTGAAAAACGCGTTATCTTAGTCGTCGCTATGCGTGGCGGGCAGCCTACTTAATGCCCGCCAGCGCTCCGCCGCGCCGCGCCGGAAGAGCGCCGGGTCAAAGCCGGCCAGGAATTCCCACCCTTCCAGCGCCAATCCTTCCTGAATATCGCTGGTAAGGTCAAATTCCAGCGTGCGGTCATCGGTGAGCACTGTAAAGTGGAGCAGATCATCGTTGCCGTCGTCGACGATTTCGACAATGCAGGGACGGTCAGTCCCCATTGGCTTCTGAAAGAATGCGGCCGAACAGCGTGCACAAAATGATAACGCCGCGTCGCAATAGCCACGATCCATCACGATCTTCATGAGCACCTCCCCATGTACTGCTTGATCTTCTGTGTTGATCTCCAAGCCACTGATAATTACCAGTATGCGCTGCTACACTATGGGCCAACATGGGGCAATCGTCACCAATCGGCAAGGACACCCCCACGCCGGCCCGCGCCGTCTCAATGGCGAAAATGGCGTGCGCCGGTGAAACACATCACCAACCCAAGCTGGTCCACCGCCGCGATCACTTCGTCATCGCGCACCGACCCGCCCGGCTGCACCACCGCGGTAATGCCGTGCTTGGCCGCCGCTTCGATGCCATCGGCAAAGGGAAAGAAGGCATCGGAAGCCATCACCGCGCCCCGGCTGCGTTCGCCGGCCTTGTGCCCTGCCATCATCACCGCATCGACGCGGCTCATCTGCCCGGCGCCCACGCCGACCGTCGCCCGCTCCTTGACGTAGACAATCGCATTGCTCTTGACGTGACGCGCAGTGCGCCACGCAAACACAAGGTCGGCCAGTTGCGCGGGCGAAGGCTGCCGTTGGCTGACGATGCGCCACGTCGCGGGATTCATGTCCTCTTCGCTGCGGTCGAGCTCCTGCACCAGCACGCCGCCGACGATGCTGCGCAAGCTGAGCGGGCGCGTGTGTGCGCCGCTGTGCAGGAGAATCCGCACATTTTTCTTTTTCTGGAGCAACGCCAGCGCGTCTGGTTCATATGCAGGCGCGGCCACCACTTCGAGAAACAGATCGGCGGTCTGATGGACGGTCGCCAGGTCGAGCGGACGGTTCACGGCGAGAATGCCGCCGAAAGCGCTCACGGAGTCGGAAGCAAAGGCTTTGGCATATGCCTCGGCGAGTGTAGCGGCGCTGGCAAGCCCGCATGGATTGCCGTGCTTGATGATCGCAACCGTCGGCTCGGCAAAATCCGATGCGGCCGTCCAGGCGCCGTCCAGGTCGAGCCAGTTGTTGTAGCTCATCTCCTTGCCGTGGAGCACCTCGAAGGCAGGCGGTTCGCCGGCATAGGTGTACAATCCGCCCTGTTGGTGCGGATTCTCACCGTAACGGTTGCGTTGCGCCAGCGACAAGTCGAGATGCAGTTCCGCCGGCAGCGCAACGGCAGCGGCATCGACGGTGGGCGTGGTTTCGTCACTGATCTGATCGGCAAGATAGGCGGCAATGGCGGTGTCATAGTTGGCCGTATGCTGGAAGGCTTTGGTCGCCAGCACGCGACGCAGATGCGCTCCGCTGCCCCCCGCGGCAAACGCCTGCGCCACCGCGTCATAATCCGCCGGATCGCAAACCACGGTGACGGATTCATGATTCTTGGCCGCCGCACGCAGCAGCGCCACCCCGCCAATGTCGATCTCCTCGATAGCGGTCGCCAGCGAAACATTGGCCTGGGCAATGGTCTTCTGGAACGGGTAGAGGTTGACGACTACCAGATCAAGCGGCTGGATCTGATGCTGCGCCAGCTCCTCCAGGTGTTGCGGTGTGCGCCGCGCCAGGATGCCGCCGTGGATCGCTGGGTGCAGCGTCTTGACGCGTCCGCCGAGAATCTCCGGAAAGCCAGTCACATCCTCCACTTGCAACACCGGGATACCCGCCTCGACGAGTTTGCGCGCCGTCCCCCCGCTGGCGATGATCTCGCCGCCGGCCGCCGCCAACTTTGTCGCAAACGCTTCCAGGTCAGTCTTGTCTGACACCGATAACAGCGCCCGAAACCATGCCATGTCAATTCTCCTTTGCAGATTCCTCCAAGAAAAAACGGGCAGCCAGACAAGCAGACGTCTGTTTGTCTGGCTGCCCGACCCAGGCGAACGATTGACAGCACTGTTCTGTATGTTTCCCCGGTGGTTGATTCCACCTGGCGCGCGCGGGACGCATCATCGCCAGTCAACACACAGCTTGATTGAGTTGATTCGAGTATAGAAGCGTCGCCATCGACTGTCAAACCGCATCGATGCCAAGGGTGAACATTCAAGCGCTTCCGCCGCTGCCTGCGATTCAAAACAGGGCTTACACATCCAAAAAAAGATGGTATAATCGCCCTGCCAAGTTGCATCCCCGTTCTGAGTCCAATGGAGACAACCTCATGCCAACGTTGCCGCCCGGCCCTTATGAATCGCTGCCATGTCCCGACGCTGTCCCCGCGCCCTTTTACGTGCTCCCCTTCGACAAGCGCGGCGTTTGTGAAGCGCCCGCCACGCGCGCCCGCCTGCTGGAAGATGTCGCAGCCGGCCGTTACACCGATATTTTTATCTTTTCGCACGGCTGGAACAACGACTGGCCGGGCGCGGTGCGCTCCTATCGTCACTTCATCCACGGGTTTATGCAGATGGTGGCGAGCCGCAAATTAGCCTTGCCTTCCCTCTTCCGTCCACTGCTGGTCGGCATCCACTGGCCGAGTGCGGCGCTCACATTTGGCGACGAGGAAGGCCCGGCGATGGCGGCGGCACTGGGCGATGAACGCGATGAGGTGATGGCAGCGGAAGCCGACCGTGTACGCGATCTGGCCGAAGCGCTCCCCGCCGAGGACGCCGTGCGTTTCTACGCCTTGCTGCAGCAAGAACGCCTCACCGCGGCGGAAGCGCTGGAGCTTGCGCGCCTGGCCGCTCCGCTCTATGCCGCCCTTGATGACGAATCGCCCGCCAGCGAGCTGCCCGAAGACGAGCCGCTGACGCCCGAAGGCGTGGTCGCGTCCTGGGCGCGCGTGGCCGGCCCGACAGCGCGCCCCTTTGGCAGTTTTGGCGCGGCCGGCGGTGCGGTTGCAGCACCAGGCGCGGCCGGCGAGATCCAGCAATTTCTCGACCCACGCTGGATCGTGCGCGGGTTGACTGTCTATCAGATGAAGGATCGCGCGGGCCTGGTGGGCGCGCACGGGGTTGGGCCGCTGCTGCGCGAGCTGCTCTCGACCAGCCATGCCCGCGTCCACGCGGCCGGCCATTCCTACGGATGCCGCGTGCTGCTCTCTGCGATCACTTTTGGCGATCGCTGGCCGCGGCCGCTACGCTCGCTGTTGCTGATGCAGGGCGCCATCTCACACCTCTGCTTTGCCGCCGATGTCACCGGCCAGCAACATCCCGGCGGCTATCGGCGCGCGCTGGCGCGCGTCTCGCTGCCGATCCTCTGCACCTTCAGCCAGAACGACGCGCCGCTGCATCGTTTCTTTCACCTGATCCTGCGCCGCGACCGCGACCTTGGCGAGATGCAGATCGCCGCGGCTGGCGAGCCGCCCAGCCGCTTTGCTGCGTTGGGCGGCTACGGGCCACGCGGCAGTGATGAGCGTGTGGTGGACGTGCTCGCCGACGCCACCATCGACGCCGGCGACCGCTACGACCTGAGTCGCTCCATCCCCGTCATCGGCATCGACGCCACGTCCGCCATCAGCGGACACAGCGCCATCAGCAACGATGCAACCTACTGGATGTTGTACAATCTGGTAATGGGGTAAGGAGGAAGCGATGGCCTTGCTTTTGCGACGACAATACGATCTGACGACGCTGGTGATCGGCTTCGAGCTGGCGGGACGGCTGCCGATGGTGCGCTGCACACTCGAGCGCGACCAGGCTGGCGCGCGCGCGCAATTCCTTGACTACACGCTTGATCCCGCTGAGCTTGGCATTCCCGACCGCCTCGACCGCAGCATGAGTCTGTTTCAGGGGTATCCATTCTCCATGCCCGACCGCGTGCTCGCCGCGCTGCGCGCTGAACTCGACATGCGCCTGCTTCCGGGCGAAGCAGTCTGGCTTTACCTGAAAAGCCCAGTCGGCTACCTGGCGCTGGCGCCGTGGGAGCAGATTCTGTTTCCTGCATTGGCTCGCCCCGTGCTGCGTCTGCCCGATTTTCTGGTGGATCCGGCGCGACCAGCCGGCGAGTTCAACATTGTGCTGTGCAGCAGCCAGCCGATCTCCGAGGAAGCCTTTGCATCGAGTGAATATATGGCGCGCATGACGCGCATGATCCTCGACCAGGCCGCGCGCCGCACGACCGTTCACCTCTTCACCGACGGCGAGATGATGGCGGACCTGACCAGCCGCTTGATGAATTATGGCGTTTACGACAGCCGCGTGATCCTCCACGACCCGCAGGGGGCTGAACCTTTTGCCGTGCCCGACCGCACCAGCCGCATCACCGACCCGTCGGGACAGCTTGCCAGCCCCTGGCTTTTGTGGATGCGCGATGCGCTGGCAGGGCGCAGCATCGACCTTGTGCATTTGATCGCCCACGGCTATCTCTCCGGCGAGAGCGCCGCGCTTTCGGTGGCGGAGTCGCCGCTGGAAAATATGGATCGAAAATTGCCGCGCTTTATCGGCCCGAACGAACTCGGCGCTTTTCTGGCGCAGACTGGCGCGTGGGGCGGTGCGTTCACCTCGCCGCTGCACAACTATTCGGAGATGGCGCATCGCCTGCTGGTCACGACCCTCGCCAATTTGCGCCCCGGCCCGACCCTACACCACGAAATGCGGCTCGATCCCGACCTGAGCGCGTTGGCGGCGGCCTATCAATTGTTGCTGGCGGCGCGGCCGGCCGCGCCGCCAGCCGCGCCTTCGCTGATGCTTTACTGCCATCCAGCGCGCGTTGCGCCTCCGCTGCCTGAAGGCGGTGCAGCCGCTCTATACCAGATCGACGACGCGACGCCGGCAGAGCCGGACGACACCAACCGTTTCGTCGAGGAGTTGTACACACCTGAGGAGGAGGTGCCGGGGTGGGTGTCAGCGGCGATGCGCTACATTGACCAGCGCACGCTGGAGATCGCCCAGCAAAGCGAGGGTGCGCCCGGTCAGGCGATCAGCACCTCGCGCATGGCCGGGCTTGAGCAGTCCGATACGCTGCGCAAGTTGCAATATATTGTGGAAGATGAAGCGCGCAGCGAGGTGAGCAGCCGGCAAAGGGGCGGACAATGACCATCAGCCGCATCGTGGTCACGCTACAACCAACATTTGACGGTGGCACGCAGGTCAAGCTCGACAAGGCCACCGCCAATTTTCCACAGGGACAACTTGCCGCGCCTTTTGTCTGCCCGACCCCGACCACGACCACGTGGGCCGTGCCCAACGCCGTCATGCAACACGGGCGCGACCTGCGTCAGGCGCTGGCGCAGCACCCGGCCATTGCCCAGATGTTACAGATGCTGGCGCTGGCGCCGCCCGCGACCGTGACGCCGATCTATTTCTATTTGCAGGCGCCCGAAGCCGAACAACTCTACTGGGAAGCGCTCTACGACGACGCCCAGGGAATTTTTCTCGCACTCGACCTGCGCTGGCCGATCGGGCGCATCGCTGACGCGTTGGCGACGCAACCCGCGCAGACTTTCTATAAGTTCGATGGCCGGTTACGCATGGCCGTGGTGCTTTCCGCGCTCGACGCGCCGGCCGCGGTGGAGTGGCAAAACCTGCGCCTGGCCATCGATGCCGTCCGCGCCCAAGGCTTGCCCGTCGATGTGTTGTTGCTGGTGGGCGAGGAAGCGCTGCACGACGATATCGAAGCCGAACTCGCGACTGGCGCGTTGTCTGGCGTGACCGTCAAACTGTTGGAGGCGACGGTCGATAAACTCGAAAGCGCGCTAGATGAGTTTCAGCCCCACCTGCTGCACTTCTTTTGCCACGGCGCGGTCAACCACGGCATCAGCCGGCTGGAGGTGGCGACCGCGCTGGACTGGGCGTCGGGCGCGGAGGTTTCGTCACTGGTGCTGCCGGTCGAGCAATTGATCGCGTTGCCCTCAATGCGCCAGGTCTGGCTGGTGGTGCTCAACTGCTGCCAGGGCGGCGCGGCCACCGACCAGCTTCACTCGATGGCGCACGCCCTGGTTGCGCGCGGGGCGCCGGCAGTGGTGGGTATGCTCGAACCGATCGCAGCGACGGATGCGCATCGTTTCTGTGCGGGCTTTTACCCCGCGCTCTTGCGTGAAATCAGCCAGGCGCTCGGCCAGTCCAACGCCGCGTCGCCTGTCCCTATTGAATGGAGCCTGCCGCTGCGTGCGGCGCGCATTCAGTTACACGCTGGCGTTGACCCAAAGAACGAGCGCACATGGGCGCTGCCCGTGCTCTATGCCCGGCCAGAGTTGTTCCAAGTCGTGCGCGCGGATAAGCAGGCGGCTGCGCCTGGCCAGTCCATGCCAGGGACGCCCAAAGGCGTGGCATCTCTGCAGGCAATGCTTCAACGTGCGCAGGAGGTCGCTGACTTCCTGCGCACGCTGCCCGTCGACGCGCCCGGCGCCATCCGCCAGCGCGCCCTCGCCCTGCTTGATGAGGATCCGGCCGTGCCGCCGGATCTGAGGCCCGATGCGTTTGGGAAATTTGCTTAAAACTGGAGCTTAAGAGATTGGAGGCTAGGAGATTGGAGATTGGTGGCTCAGGAGCATTCTGGGTATTGGGTGCGCTGCGTTCCAATCTCCAATCTCTTAATCTCTAATCTCTTAATTCCCCAATCTCAATTTTAGAGGAATCTTACTATGCCCCTACCTTTCCCTGCCGAACTTGCCGCCAATCTCTGGACAGGCGCTGAGTCGCCAGCAGCAGCGCTGGACGAGACCTCGCGCAAATGGGGGCTGAAGCAGCGCATGGCAAAGGTCGGCAAGGAGCTGGCTGCCGCCGAACCGGTCGATCTGCGCGAGTGGCGTCACCCGGCGGTCGGCTGGGGGCTGGTGTTGCCTGACGACGATACGCTGCCTGTGGCCGCGCGCGCCACCGCCGATGACGCGCCCGAAGCGATCCGGGCGTTGCTGGCGGCCCGGCCCGGTTCACCCGTGTTGCGCTACCGGTCGGACGTCGGCGCCAAATTCGTGCGCCGCTACTATCCCGACGGCAGCGTGCAGGACATCGCGCTTTCCAGCGCGGGGCAACGCGGCGTCGCACCTGGCGCACTGCCCTATTATCTGCTGATCTACGCTGGCCCCGATGTGATCCCGTGGAGCTTTCAATATCTGCTCAACCAGCCCTGTTTTGCCGGCCGGCTGGCGTTGGACGGGACGGCGCTGGAGCATTACGTCAACGCTCTGCTCAAGGAGTGGGACGACGCCGGCTGCGATCCACACCAGCCGGTAGTGTGGGCGGTGGATGACGGCGCCGGCGATATTACGACGTTGATGCGCCAGGCAATTGCGGAGCCAGTGGCCGCGCAACTGGCCGCGGACAGCGACATTGGCGCGGGATTGCATCTGCTGGATGGCGCGGATGCTACGCTGGCAAAACTATTTGCGTCGCTCGCAACACAACATCCTGGGCTCATTGTCAGCACCAGCCATGGGCAGACTGGGCCGCTGCACGACTTGGCAAAGATGGCCGCCCAGCTTGGCGCGCTGGTCGACCGCGAGCATCTCACACTCGACATCGACGCGCTGCTGGCCGCCTGGCAGCCCGACGGCGCCATCTGGTACGCGCACGCTTGCTGTTCGGCTGGCTGCGACAACCGCAATTCCTACCAGGGGCTTGTCCCCGCTGGTTCTTCGCTTGACCAGGTGCTGGAAGGCGTCGCCGGCTTGGGCGCGCAGATCGCGCCGCTGCCGCAGCGTCTGCTGGGCGCGGCCAAACCCCTGCGCGCCTTTGTCGGCCACGTTGAGCCTACCTTCGACTGGACGTTGCGCCAGCCAGAGACCGGACAGATCCTGGCAGACGCCACTGTCGAAGCGATCTATCCCCGGATGCACCGCGTCCGCCCCGAGCCGGTGGGCATGGCCTTCAATCCTGGCTACAAGGTGGTGGGTGAACTGTTTCAGCAGTGGCAGCAATTGACCGGCCAGTTTGCGGCTTCCACGCCCGAAAGGCGCGACTTCATCCGCCTGATGACAGCCAGCGCCCAACTCGCCGCGCTCGACCGCCAGAGCCTGGTGATCCTGGGCGACCCGACCGTGGCGCTGCCCGCGTTGCGATAGAAACCCTGCTACGCGCTGTGCGGATCGCCATGCGATTGAGATTCTGCTACACTATGGAGGCAAATTGCCGCCGAGGACATGCAGTGCGCAGGTAGCATGTTCTCGGCGGTGCTGTTTGCCCATCCTAGCACAGTCACCAGCGGGAGCATTCTCTATGTCCGCATCGTCTCTGCCGGCGCCCAAACGCCAGGCCGCCTACACCTTCTTTGCGCGTATCCCCTATTGGTTGCTGGCGGCGCTCTTTTTGGGCGTGCTCATGGTCTGGCGAATTACCACCAATGACAGCTACGCCACGATCTTCGCCGCTGTCGCCAAAGGGATCGGCGTCACCATTTATGTGACTATCGTGGCCTATACAGGCGCGCTGATGTTGGGGCTGCTGGTCGGGCTGGCGCGCGTCTCCAGCAATCGCGTCATCTACGAGATGGCGACCTTTTACGTGGAGATCATCCGCGGCGTGCCGATGCTGGTGCTGCTGCTCTACATCGCCTTTGTACTGGCGCCGGCGCTGGTCTATGCAATCAACTGGCTGGGCGTACAACTCGCCGGGCTGGGCGCGCCAGCGCAACTGCTGGCCGAGTTTCGCGTGCGCGATTTCGACTACGCCTCCCGCGCCATTATTGCACTGATCATCGGCTACAGCGCCTTCCTCAGCGAGATCTTCCGCGCGGGCATCGAGAGCATCGAACGCGGGCAGGTGGAGGCCGCGCAGAGCCTGGGCATGTCCCGCTGGCAGGTGTTGCGTCTCGTGGTGCTGCCGCAGGCGATCCGTCGCGTGCTGCCGCCGCTGGGCAACGACTTCATCGCCATGCTCAAGGATTCGTCGCTCGTCTCCGTGCTCGGCGTGCCCGACATCACGCAGATGGGCAAAGTCTACGCCGCTAGCACTTTTCTTTACTTTGAGACCTACAACATCGTGGCATTTCTCTATCTGACAATGACCATTGTGCTGTCGCTGCTGGTGCGCTGGCTCGAACGCAAGATGCCGCAGCACATGCGCTGACCAGGATGGGAACCTATTTTCCTCTTTAGAGCGTTTCCGAGTTGCATCAGCGGCGCCATCTTTGCCAGGCATCCCTGATGTGACTTTATGAAATAAACCGTACATCCTTGAAAGGAGCTTTTCCTTGAAAAATCAAAATCTGCGCTGGCTGATGCTGGCGTTCATCGCTGCATTGGTGTTTGCCGGCGCTCCCGCCGCGTTGTTGGCGGCGCCGGCTCGACCCATCCTTCAGCAAGCTGACTCCCCTTCCGACGTGCTGACAGCGGATGCACTGGCCAACATGACCTATCAGTCTCAACTGGCGCCTGACGGCGAGGTGACGCTCGTCGACGGCAGGTACGAAGGCGCCGATGGCCTGCTCGTGGTGCTGGCAAACGAACCGATGGCCTATGGCCAGCTCGGCGGCCAGGACGCGGCGGCCGTGCTGATCGTTGAAAATGGCGGTGGCAGTGGCAGTTTCGTCAACCTGGCAGTCGTGCTTGACCAGGACGGGACGCCCGTCAACATCGCCAGCACGCTGCTCGGCGACCGCGTCGATGTCTATGCGCTGGCGATTGAAGATGGCGCGATCACCGTCGAAATGGTGCGCCAGGGGCCAAACGACCCGATGTGTTGTCCCACCGAAGTGGCCCGCGTGATCTATACGCTTGACAGTGACCAGTTGCTCCAGGTCGATGATGTCACGGTGCTGGGCAGCGGCGCGCAGGTGGCGTTGGACGTTGCGCCGGAGGAAGGCTACCAGACGACCGTCGCGCCGGCGACGCCCTACGACGACATGACATCGCTGATTCCTGCTGGCGCGCCGATCCACACGCTGTTGACGGTGGGCGACGGTGACGCCGCCACGATCTTTGCTGAGGGCGGCCCCTATATTGCCATCTATCCGGTGCAGGAGTATGTCCACCTGTGGGAGGCCGCGGGCGACAACACGATCGCCAGCCTGGTTGCGGACCTGGAAACAATGCTGGCCGAGCAGCCCGCCACGCTGCCGTCACCGTTGCCGATTGCGCCCCCGGCCGCGGTTAATGGTCTCGTCGGGCAGGTGCGCTATCTCAGTGGCGAAGGCTACACCGGTGTGCGCTTTACGGCGCGCGCTACGCCCAACCGCGTCTTGGCCACGGACGACCAGCTTGCTTACTACTTCAGCGGCCTGACCGACGATGGCCGCTATTTGATCGGCGCGCAATGGCCGGTGACGCTGACTGTCGCGACCGCGGCGCTTGACGCAGACGCGCTCGACGCCGCCGACGATGCGCAGTGGACGCCAGCGCTCAGCTCGCTTGATGAAATTGTGGCATCGCTGAGCATCCAGCGCGCAACAGCGGTGGCGCCCGAAGCGCTGGCAAACATGGCCTACGCTTCGATGCTGCTCGAACAGCCGGTGGTGTTGACCAACGGCGTCTACACCGAAACCATCGTGCCGGACTCCGCCAGCGGCGTGATCACCGTGTGGCTGCTCGACGAACCGATGGCCTTTGGCACAGCCGAGGATCTGGACGCGGCGGCGGTGTTGATCGTGGAAAATGGCGGCGGCACTGGCAATTTTGTTTCGCTGCACCTGGTGCAAGATGTCGGCGGTGAAGCAGTGAACACCGCGAGCGCATTGCTCGGCGACCGGCCGCGCGTCACGAATCTGGCCATCAACGCAGACGGCAGCATCACCGTGGACATGATCCAGGTTGGCCCCAACGATGCCTTCTGCTGTCCGAACATGCCCATGACCCTCACTTTTGTGAAGATGGGCGACCAGTTGGTTTATCAGGATCAGGCGTCGGCTTCCATCGATGCCACCGGCGTCACGGAGCAGGTGACGGCGTATGTGGTCCCGGCCACCGCGTACGACAATACTGTCCCGCCGAGCGGGCAGGGCGAACCCAAGCATTTTGCCTGGGGCTTTGGCGAAGGAAATGACCTGCAAAGCGCCGCGGGCAATGTGGCCGTCTATCCCGTCGCTGCTTATCAGGCGATCTGGGATGAAGCCGGCGACCCGTTCGTCGCTGAC
>JACSRH010000459.1 GCA_014879855.1 Caldilineaceae bacterium
ACCGGCGGATCGAGCACCAACGGCTGCGGGAGATTCGCCTGTTCCTCGATCGGCACCAGCGGCACGACGGGGCGATTGAACATCACCGTGATGTCGGTATCCGGATCGACGCCCTCCGCGCTGTCGGCGGGCATTACTTGCGTCACGTCCAGAAAGCCTACGGCCTTGAAGGTGAACTGCAGCGGTTGGCCCAGCATCATGCCGTTGGCGGCCAGCGCCGTGGTCAGCACGTTGACGCTATACACTGCGCCGCGCGCAAATCCCTCACCTGTTGGCACGAACGACACCTGCGTATTGTCGCCATTCCACTTGAACGCGCCGCTCACCCGAGGCGTGATCTCAAACGCCTGCTCGACCGAAGCGCGATCCATCGGCTTGTCGAAAGACAGCGTGATGGGCGCTTCGGTGCCCTGCTCTTCGCCGCGCGCGGGCGCGCGATCGATCACGAAGGGCGGCAGCTGGGCCACCAGTTCCTGCACGACCTGTTCCGGCGACTTGCGCGTGGCGAGGAACACGCCGCCCGCGATTAACGCGATGACGGCGACGACGGCCACAATGATCAACGGTGTCCGATTGGAGGGACGAGGCGGATTGGCGGTAGTCATGACGCTCCTTACTGCGTAATGCGTAAAACGTGAGCAGCGCCTTTACGTTTTGCGTTTCACGTTTTACGGCACAAGATTTACTTCCACTGAACTTAGATGTTCCGTCGCGCCGTCGCGCGCGCTGACGGCATACACCAGCACGCGGCCCGGCCCGGCGGTCGCAACGGTGATCGGCACTTCGGCCATGATCTGCGCCGGCGAGCCGGCCTGCAAATCGACGGTTTGTTCGACGCGGCCCACACTTTGGTTGTTGGCATCCACCACTTCGATGACGATCTTGGGTCCCACCATCGTCGCGGCAGCCACGCGCGCCACGCCTTTCACTTCCGCGTTGGGGCTGGGGAAGATCATGGCGATGGCCTCGGGCGTTTGCGGATCGATCGGGGCGGCCTTAATTTGCTTGTCGCTGTTCAGTTCGACCTCGACCGAAGTGAGATGCGTGACGGCGTTGTTCCCCGATGAAACGGCATAGACCTGCACGCGACCGGCCTGCTGCGCGACCTCGGCCGGAATGGCAACCTCGGCCGCGAAAGCGCTGCGCTGGTCCGCCGGGGCTTGAGTGGTCGGTCGGGCTGCGCCGATGACCGTGCCGGCCGCATCGCGTACCACGACGTTCAGTTGTGACGCCAGCACCGGATCGCTCAATCCCTCAATCCGCAGCGTGCCGCGCGCGCCTTGCCCAGGCTGCGGCAATGTAATCAGAATCCCCTCGACCGGAGCTTGCGCTAGATCAGGCACAGCCGCCGGACCGGACGGTGCTCCACCTACATTGGGAAGCACAACCTGGTTGGTCACTGGTGTGGGAGTGGAGCCAAACGCGCCGCCCTCAAAGCCGCAAGCCAGGGTCGTCAGCAGCATAGCCGCCAACGCCAGCCACACCAACCACGAACGCTGAGTAGAGACAAACGAATGCCACATGGTGGACTCTCCTATGATAACGCTGTGTGCAGCGAATGTGTTCCGCGCCAGCCTACGCGCAAACAACGCCTGGCTGACGATTGCTCGACGATGCGTCGCGACGATGCGTCCTGAAGACGAATGAAGGAGATCAGGCGGATGCCTGAGGCATAATCGATTATACTCCAACACGACTGGATTAAGGTTGCATTACCGTTCGGTTGCACCCCTTGCTATCGGGGCGATCTTGTATTTATAATGTAAGCTACTCTTCAAACAAGCAGGTATGTCTGATGGCTGAGCTGACACGCAAGGAACTGCTGCTGGCCCTGATCAGCGCCGGCGAGCGACCGCGCCTGAGCGGGCTTGATCTCACCGAGCTGGATCTGGCCGAAATCGATTTGCGCAATGCGAACTTACGCAACACCAAGCTGGGCCACGCCGATCTCAGCCTGGCCGATCTGACCGAAGCCGATTTGACCGGAGCCGTTTTGATTGGCGCTAATTTCAGCCGCGCCCGCGCGGTGCGCACGAATCTCAGCGGCGCCGATCTGACGGGTGCTAATCTCAAGGAAGCAGTGTTGAACGGATGCACCCTGGTCGGCGCGAACCTGGCCAACGCTCAGCTGACCTTTGCCAAGCTCAGCGAAATCATCGCCAATGAAGCGCATTGGCGCGGTGCCAGCGGCAACGGCGTCAATCTGGCCTTTGCCAAGCTGGCCAGCTGCGACTTCACCTCGGCTAACTTGAGCGGCGCGGATCTAAGCGGTAGCGATCTGCGCCACAGCGATCTGCGCGGGGCCGATCTATCCTATGCCAACCTCAGCAATGCAGACCTCAGCCACACCTCGATCGAAGGTACCAACTTCACGGGGGCCAACCTGCGTGGCATTTTTCACAGCGACGTAACTTTGACCGATGCCATTCTAACAGGGGCCATTATGCCAGACGGAGCGCGCTTTGGCGAGGAGTTGGTCATGACCATTCGCTAGTACCAATTTCCTGCCAAGGGTTGAGCTGCAATTTGTCTTAGTTGTGTCATAAAACCGTTCCCCGTGTTCAGTTTCTTCCTCAACAGTGACCTAAATCCTAAAGATATTCTGTCTTGATAGTGGTATAGTGCTATGTGGAAAGAATGTTTCAACAGAAACGAACATGGGTTCTATAATATTTGGCAAGAGGCAAGTTGCCATGCAAGATCGAATTATCCAAAAATTACGCCAATTGAGCAACCGTAGCAAGCCGCACCGCGAGCGTGGGCAGAGCATGGTGGAAATGGCCCTGGCATTTCCCATTCTGCTGTTGATCATGGCTGGGACGCTGGAAGTCGGCAAATATTTCAACGATTACCTCACGATTCTGGACGCTACACGCGAAGCGGCACGCTATGCTGCTGACGGCGACTTGATTCTGGCACTGGAACCGAGCCAGAAATGCGACGACAATTTCTATCATCAAGCCGCGTGCCTGGCCAAGCAGAACATTTACGGGATCTCGTTCAACGAGCTCACCGACGATGTCGTCGTGTCAGCCTTTTCAGTTGATGCGACTGGGAACGTGGTGGCGCGTTTTCCGCAGACTTGTCCGCCTCATGGGCCTTCCTATTTGCCAAACAATTGCGATGGCCTGGTGACGTCTGACGATCAAGGTTGGTCGTATTGCGCGCACATCACCAAAAATGGTTGCCAGGCCGCCGCTTCGCGCTTTTCGACCGAGGCTGTGGAGGCGATGTTGGCCAACAGCCCCGACAGCCCTGCGACGGGCTTGGTGATTGTCGAAATCTATCGGCACCACCATCAGTTCCTGGGGCTAGTTCCGCCCGGTATGCCCATTCTGCCGCAAGAAGTCGTGATGCACGCTTACACGATGATGCCACTCCCCTCGGCCGCGCCGCCTAACTCAGGGCCGTAAAGAGAGACTGGTGCCTAAGAGATCTAAACAGGTAGCGATTGACTTATGAAGAAAAAAGTAACTCACTCCATGGATACGACTTCCGCCCCGCAGCGCGGACAAGCGATTGTCTTGATTGCGATGGGCTTCATCATGTTGCTGGCCTTCACCGGCATTGTCGTCGATGTCGCCCGGGTCTTTGTGGTGCGCGGCGAGTTGCGCCGCGCCGTCGATGCGGCCGGCCTGGCGGCGACAGCGCAGTTTAAGCGTGGCGCAACGGCTGACAAGATTGTGAAGGCCGCCCATGAGCTGGTGGTTTCGCACGGTATCCCCACCCCGTCGGTGACGGTAGAAACGTGCAGCCTGGGTCTCCCGTCAGTGCACAATCCCGATTTGTGTCCGGGGCCGGGCGAACCGCAGCGCAAGCTGGTGCGCGTAGTGGCCACGGCCCATGTCCCCATGCTCTTCCTGGGAATAGTGGG
>JACSRH010000118.1 GCA_014879855.1 Caldilineaceae bacterium
CTGCCAGTTGCCCTCGACCCCGCGGATGTCGTCATGTTCGTCACCGATGCCGTCCAGGCTCAGGTTGATGCCGATGCTGCTCTTTGGGCACGCGCGGCACATGCGCGCCACCTTCTCGACGACGCGTTCGGTCAACATGCCGTTGGTGGGGATGGTGATCACCTCCGGCTGGCAGTGCTGGTACGCGCTGATCACCAGGTCGTCGAGATCGGCGCGCAGAAAGGGTTCGCCGCCGGTGAAGGTCATGTAGAAGGGCGCCGCACCCAGGCTGGCGAAGACCTTGTCCCACTCTTCGAGGGTCAGGTCGTCGTTGGGTTTGCGCCAGACGTCGCAGGTGCGGCACTTGGAGTTGCAGCGATACGAGACGCTGATCACGACGGAAAAAGGCTTGACCGTGGGCCAGCCAAAGGCGCGAAAGGCCCAGTAGAGGGGCAGTTTTGGAATCAATCCGAGCATAATGTGTCTGCCCTTTTCTCCAAGAGTTGTAATTGTTCAACGCGTAACTTAGATAAAGAGTTGACGTACATGCTGCATAATGCCGAATACTCGTGTTCTCGGCCAAGCTCATATGCGAGCCGCACAATATTCAGGCGACGCAGCAATTTGGCTGTGACTGGTCGCTTATCATTCCAGAAGATGAAGGCTTCAAAAAACTCACGAGCGATACTGGAATTGAGCAACTCAGCGATCAGTTCTGCTTCGCATTGGGTTGCACAAGGAAGAAGATAACAAGTATCATCTAGCACCGCCGGTTTGTTTTCTATAGGCCCTATGGTGACAAATTGTAATGACTTGTGCAAGCCTGAAATCGCAATCTTCCAAGGAGTAAACGAGTAGTCCCCTACTCCGAAAATAGCAAAGCGGGGCTGGCCGCGATAGATGGTGCTTTGCCGATTGTCTAGCAATTCACTGTATTTATTCAGGTATTGCCAAATAAACGGAGTCTGCTGACGTAACATACGCGTATCAGACCCAACTTGTGATTGAGTTACGATCAACCAGCGATTTGACCGTCTTCCCTGATTGCCTGTCAGATCGGTCGCCTTATAGAGGGGAAAGAGTAACTCACTTTCCAACTGCACAATGTCGCCAAACTTATTCTGATAGCCCTGTTCGCACTTCACCAACTCCATGACCGATGCACAATCGTGCTTGATGCCTGAGCGCCAACTTGGCTGCACCTGTGAGTGTGTAGCGTCAACGGTCAGATGTTGCCATCGTTCATACTTTTGCACATCCGCCACCAAGGTATTGTTGCGATATGCGATTTGACCTGTTGGTGTGGGCGATTCAAGAGTTGTGTATACGGAACAAATTTGACAACTATCTCCCCAAGAATTAGGGCCGATATAAAGCAGACAGGCATCCACCGCTGCGCCAAAGGCTTGCGGTGCATTAATCAGGCTGATGTGACACTCCCCAAGCATCCGACCTTTCTGCCAGCAGCGATGGAGAACCTTGCGTGCGACAGCCGTTTTACACAGCAGCGCCAACGTCGTTGTCGCCGGGTTAGTCCACTCCAGCAGTTGCAAAATCATCCATTCGGAAACGTCGAAGTTGCTGGCGCCCGTGATTGCCTCAATGCCGGAGCGTTGCTGAAAATTGCTTTTAGGTGGCTGATTGGCGCTATTCAATGTAGCCAGCGTTGTATTGGTTACCCACGGCGGATTGCCCAAAACCAGAAGCGGCGCCGACAGACTGGCAAACAATGTGGGGCCATTGAGCGTGAAAAAATCTTTATTGCGCAGGTCGATAGTTGTGGCTTGTTCTCCCGGTGCTTCGCTGCGCAGAGCTGCACTAGCAACCTGAAGGTGTTTAGCATTAATGTCGATCCCAACGAGGCGGTCTGCTTGTGGGAATTTGCGTGCAGCAGCAACCAAAAAATTTCCCTCGCCGCAAGTTGGCTCAATGATCGTTGCAGCTTCCACACCCAGCTTGTGGAGGCGCGCGCAAACTTGTTCGGCAAGCCACAGCGGTGTCTGAAAATCCCCATATTCGGCTTTGATGCGCGACTTAGCCATTACAACACCTTCTCGATTCCCTCAACAGCACCAGCATACTGAATAATGCGGGAGTATTGAAGCCGCCACTGCAAAGCGGGCGAAATCGTCAAATAGCCAAGCTTTGGCGGATTGACCAGAATTTCCTCAGCAAGCTGAAACGCTTGAACCTCATCAACCGGCAGAAATCGCTCCAGCATAAACGCGACCAGATCGTCAGCATTAGCTCCGTTTTCTAATAACTTGAGCATACCGGACGTAGTCTGGTAGTCGGCTGTGCGTGACGCTTCGACAAATACTGTATGCAACACTTGCAGGCGAGCAGCTTGGGATACTTGGTCGTCAATTTTGTCATAAACAAAGACGAGCAGTGAGTACCCCAGCCCATAAACTTTCTGACGGGCGGATTTAAATGGACACGACGATTGCGGCTGTGTAATGCGCGTCACCTTCATATCAACGTTGATGCTGGGAAAATCGATCCCTTTGGCCGAGTTGCCCTGTTCAAACTCATATTGTGCACTCAAATAGGTGCGGAATTTCTGTTCAAAATATGTACCAATTGCCTTACCGTCGGACACTCCAAAAAGTTGTGATTCGTAAACGCTTGACTCAATGGAAGCAAACAGTTTCGCTTCATCACAGAGGTTTTGACGTGTCAACACAGGTTTTATGTTCGACATAGCACACTTTAGGGAAAACTTTCATGTACAGTAGCACTTCGCCAATGCAGCAACCGCTGCGCCAGCAACGGACACCAACCCCTGCGGTGCGATCTCCAGCGTGCGATCCGCCCGGTCCCGTCCCGCAATAGATCGTCGGCCACGACAGCACGCCGGCATCGAGCACGGCGCCGCACAGCGCAGCCAGCACGAAGCCACCATCCTTGACCCGGAACGCAATCGTTTTGACGAGCCGTTCCACCGGAAACCAGAGATGGGTGTCGGCGTCCTGGATGGTGTAGGGAACGCCGCTGGCTGCGAGCAAGTTGACGATGCGCGTGGAAAGATCCGTGCTGTGGTTGACCTGCAAGAGGCGATGCGTGGTATTCACCGATGCTCAAGCAATTCGTCTACAGTCAGACCGATATCCTTGGCAATCTGGCGCAGCAAGATAGGGGACAGGTCGCGCCCCGCATGATAGGGGGCGGTGGTGCCACGTCCGTCTGGATGACGATATTGAATATGCGAGCCGCGCCGCCGAACTTCGCTGAAGCCAAGACGTTCAAGAATTGTCATGACCGCAGCAGGCCGCAGAACCGGCGGTTTCTTACCCATTTTTAGGCTACGACGATGGTCTGCGTGCCGACGAACTCGGACTCAGGCTGCGACTCACTATCTTCCAGCAGCATTTCAATCACTTCCTGTAGATTTCGGTGGAGTTCATCCAGCGTCTCGCCCTGGGAATGTGCTCCTGAAAAACCCGGAACATAGCCGACATACAGATTGGTGTCGGGACACTTTTCGATAATCGCTGTGAACATCCGCATTTTGCCACCTCGCCGATTCACACCACTGCGCTCAAGTTAATCTGCCGCAGCCGCCACCTTCTCCGCCGGCGCCTCCTGATCCTTGGCGCCGATAAAGAAGCGTTTGACCTGGGCAAAAGTCGCCGGTAAATTGGTCCAGTTCTCCTTGAACATCATCTTCTCCACCACGCGTTCGGGCCGGTAGAGATAGAAGCGCCGGTAGGCCTCGCGCCATTTCTTGACAACGAGATCGGGATCGTAGCCCTCATTCATCGTGAAGCGCGCCTTCTGGTCGTGGATGGCAAAGTCGCCCCAGTTGTCGGCGAAGACCTGCCCGCCTTGTTTGATCTGGTCGTACATGACCGTGCCGGGGAAGGCCGCCGCCAGCATA
>JACSRH010000291.1 GCA_014879855.1 Caldilineaceae bacterium
GGCGGACAATCTGCCGAATGGTGGCATCTGGGCGGACAGCTTACCCAAGGGCGGCATCTGGGCGGACAATCTGCCGAATGGCGGCATCTGGGCGGATAGCTTACCCAAGGGTGGCATCTGGGTCGACAATCTACCACAGGATGTGATGTCGAAAGATATGTTGTTCTAAGGGCATGGTGCGTCATGCAAAGACAGAGATCTTCGTGGCGCATAGCTATTGATGCACATCGTTCTCGTCACCATCGGTACGCGCGGCGACGTACAACCTTATATCGCGCTGGCGCAGGGCCTGCATAGCGCCGGCCACAAAGTAACGATTTGCACCCATTCGACCTTTCGCGGCTTTATTGAAACACATGCGGTCGGCTTTGCCCCGCTGACAGGCGACATCCGCGCACTGCTGGCGAGTGATGCAGGACGCCGCCTCTTGTCGCAACAGAATCCATTGGCGGCAATACGCCAGTTGCAGGCCATCGCCGCCCCACTCCTGCGTGAAGTGATGGCGGATATCATCACCGCCACCGCGGGCGCCGACCTGATCCTAGGGTCAACGCTCGGTTATCTGAACGCCATGACCGCGGCGCAAGTGCATGACATCCCCCTGATCCTGGCGGGGCTGCAACCCTTCACGCCGACGACAGCCTTTCCCAGCGCACTTCTCGCCCCGCCTCACCGCCGCCTGCCAGGGAAGGCGCTCTACAACAGGCTGACGCATCTCGCCAGTTATCGTCTCCTCCAGTTGGTCTCGGCGCGGCTTGTCAACCGCTTTCGCCGGGAGCTGACTGGCCTCCCGCCTCTGCGCTACACCGACGTTTTCGGCGATTTGATTGCCCAGCGTCATCCTGTACTCTACGGCTTTAGCGAGCATTTGCTGCCCCGCCCCGCCGACTATGGCGACGCCATCGCGATCACCGGTTTTTGGTTTCTGGAGCAAGCGGCCGCGTGGCAACCGCCCGCTGTGCTGGAAGCGTTTCTGGCTGCCGGCGCACCGCCCGTCTACATTGGATTTGGCAGCATGAGCGACCGCAACCCAGCGCAGGCCGCGCGCATTGCGGTGGAGGCGCTGCAGCGCAGCGGGCAGCGCGGCATCTTAGCATCCGGCTGGGAGGGGCTGCGCGCCGAACATCTTCCCGCCGATATTCTGCTCATCCAGGGTGCGCCCCACGACTGGCTTTTTCCACGCATGGCGCTGGTGGTGCATCACGGCGGCGTCGGCACTGTGGCAGCCGCGCTGCGCGCCGGCGTCCCGCAGGTCGTTGTGCCCTTCAGCGCCGACCAACCGCTCTGGGCGGAAATGGTCTACCAACGCGGCGCCGGCCCCCGACCACTGCCCCGCAGTCGGCTGCAAGCGACGCGATTGGCGGCAACGCTCACTGCCACGCTGCACGATGCTTCCTTGCACCGCCGCGTCCGAAATCTGGCCGAAGCCGTGCAACGCGAAGATGGCGTCGGCAAGGCCGTGGAGATTGTAAGCAAAATAAGAAAAATATCGCTTGCCACAACGCGCCCGATTCGCTAAGATAGAGCCGTTGTCTCTAAACTAATAACTTATCCAACGATTTCTGACTCTGAACGTCTCAGCAAAGGAACGATCATGCGCACTCTCAATTGCTTATATCCTAGAGGTCTGCTCGTCTTGTTAGCTTTATGCAGCGCGCTGCTGTTGCCAATTGTCGCCAATGCAACGGCGCCGCCCCCTTTATCACAACGCACGGCCGCCACCCCCACCGCCACACCTGCCCCGATCGATAACCTCGAAGATGTACAGCAAGCCGTTGTACGGATCGAAGCTGTCGGCGTCTTCAAGGACCCGGCAGAAGGGATGTTGATGGAGGCGGGATCCGGCAGTGGTTTCATCATCGATCCGGAAGGCTATGTCGTTACCAACAACCACGTTGTCACCGGCGCCGCATTCTACAAAGTCTATCTGGATGGCAAAAAGGATCCAGTCAACGCCCGCGTGCTGGGCGTCTCTGAATGTGCGGACCTGGCTGTGATCGACCTGCAGGGCAAGGGGTATCCTTACCTGACGTGGTACAACCAGCCGCTCAAAGTGGGGTTGGATGTCTACGCGGCTGGGTTCCCGCTTGGCGACCCCGAGTACACATTGACGCGCGGCATTGTTGCCAAGGCGCGCGCGGACGGCGAGACCGACTGGGCCTCGGTGGATGGGGTGATCCAGCACGACGCCATCATCGATCATGGCAATTCCGGCGGCCCGTTGGTGACAGCGAACGGGCAGATTGCGGGCATCAACTACGCCGGCGACCGCGACGCCAATCAGTTCTACGCCATCGGTCGCGACGGCGCGTTGAAGATCGTCGAACAACTGCTGGAGGGCAACGACGTCGACTCCATCGGCGTTAACGGTCGCGCGATCTTGAGCGATGACGGCTCCTCCTACGGCATCTGGGTCTCCTCCGTGGCTTCAGGCTCGCCCGCCGATGACGCTGGCCTGGAGCCAGGTGATATTATCCTGTCATTGGAAAACGTGCCGGTTGCTGAAGACGGCACCATGTCCACCTACTGTGAAATTCTGCGCAGCCACGCCGCCGACGATGTGATGGCGATCGAAGTGCTGCGACTCGACACCGATGAAATCCTCGAAGGTCAGATCAATGGGCGGCAGTTGCAGCAGAGCGTCTCATTGGCCGGCCAGGAAGGGGCCGCACAACAGCCCGGCGATGAGCCGGCCGCGGACGAAACCTACGCAGAATTCACTACGCTTTCCGACGCACAGGGTGTTCTGACTTTTGACGCACCCGCCGCGTGGGTGGATAGCAAGGATGCTGACTGGGAGTTCAACGATGAGGTCGTTGGCTTGCGTTTGGACATTTCGCCCGACCTGACCAACTTCTACGACAACTGGAGCATTCCCGGTGCGATCCTGCGCTACTCAGAATCGATGCCCGACCAGATGGCCGTCGAAGATCTGCTGGATGAGTACACGTTAAGCGAATCGTGCACCAAAGGCGAGCGCGATGTGCTTGAACTGGGCGACCTCGCCGGCGCCTTCCAGATCTGGGATGAATGCGGCGGCACCGCAACCTCCGGCGCCATCGTCGCGCTGGCGCCGACCGAAACGACAGCCTACTATGTCCTGATCGAGCTATATGGCGCTGAAGCGCGCGATTTCAACGCGTGGGACACGCTGCTGAATTCGCTGGTCATCACCCCGGTCGGCAGCCAACAGGAGGAGCCGCCAGCGCCCGTCACCAACGACGCCAGCCCGCTCTTCGACCTCGTCGACACCAGCGATCTGGCCTACACCTATGTCGCCGTCGAAGACCCGGCGATCAGCGCGCTGATCCCGGCAGAGTACAGTGACATTACTTCCGCGGTGTGGACCAACAGTGATGGCGAGCCGCTCGGCTTTATTCTGAATGCGGCGCCCGACATCGATGAATTCAACGCCGCCTGGAACACCCCCGGCGTCATCGTCAAGAGCGCCACCGGGCTGAGCGAAGCGCTCGATATCGAAGGGCTGCTGGAAGATAGTGGCCTGCAGGAAACCTGCACCTATGACGACCGGTATACCTACACGCATGAGGCGTTTGAGCGCACCTACAATATCACCTACGACGTGTACGAAAAATGTAATGACACCGACAGCTCCTATGCTGTTCTGGTCGCCCAGTCCGACCCGATCGATCAGGTGATCTTTATCGACTTCCTGGCCGTAACCGATGCCGACGTCGAAGCGTTCAACACCCTCCTCGACAGCTTCTATCTGGACGCGGACTTGGCAGGCACAGCGGCGCCCGCTTCGCCTACGACAGACGCCGGCGGGGAAACCGGGCCTGCCTTTGTCACTGTAACTGATGACACCGAAACGATCAGCGTGCGTGTGCCAGAGAGCTGGAGTGACGTCGTCAGCAATGACTGGGAGATCGACGGCGATCCCATCGGGATTGCGTTGAGCGCCGCGCCCAGTGTGCAGGATTTCAATGACACCTGGGAGACCGCCGGCGTCTTCATCGGCGTTTCTGAGGACATCGCCAGCTCCTTTACGGTGGGCGAGGTGCTTGATGTCTTCGACTTCGCAGAAGATTGCACCTACGATGACCGCTATGAATACGCGACCGATGCGCTGACCGGCGCCTATGACATCTGGAACGACTGCGGCAATGTCAAGGACAGCACTTTTGTTGTGCTGGCGGCCACGCCGATGGACGCGGCTTCTCCGATGATCCTGCTCTACACGCTGCTCCCCACTGCTGAAGATGCTGGCACCTTTGGCGAGCTGGTCAATACACTTGCAATCGCCGGCGCACTTCAGTCTGCCCAGGCCGCGGCGCAGGAAGAGGTGCTCAGCAATCCCTCCGCGGTTGTAATCGTGGAGCGCCTCAACGTGCGCAGCGGCCCCGGCACCGCTTTCAACCGCGTGGGCGCAGTGGCGCAGGGCGAGGCGCTTGTAGTCATCGGCCAGGTTAACAACTGCGGCTGGCTCAAAATCACGACGCCCGCCGGCGTCGAGGGCTGGGTGTCAGGCAGCAGCCAGTACGTCACGCTGGACGCCCGCTGCACCGATATTCCCGAAGTCACCGCCCCAGCCGCGCCTGCTGCCAGCGGCAACGCCAGCGGGGGGCAATCAGCCGGCGGCCAGGCGAGCGGCAACGCCAGCCAGGGCTGTTATCTCTTCCAGAACCAGATTGGCCCGGAACTGACCATCACCTTCACCAACAAAGACACCGGAAAATCCGAGACTTTCAAGGCGCCGAGCAACGGCGAAGTGGAGAAGTGTTTCAATCCGGGTCGCTACACCTATACACTTGACGCGCCGCCGCCATGGGGCTCCACCAACGGCGAACTGACTGTCGAAGCCGGCGACGCCTTCCTCTTCCCGATCTCGCCGGAATAAATGCGCTGCGCAGCGCCCGCAGCTTAGCGATTACAACTCCCTTCTTCGCTAAGCTGCGGGTGATCTGTCGCTTTCTCGTACTCTTCAACCACACAAAAATAGCACGCGGATGACGCGGATCTAGCGGATCAATATGGATCAGACCAGGGAAAATCAGCAGAAATCCGCCCGATCCGCGCTATCCGCGTGCCATTCGTGACCCCAAGCAGGATCGTGCCGCTCCCCCCTTACCTTCTCGCTCAGACCGGTTTCGGTGTACACTGCAACCATGCACCGCGTCCAGCATGCCAATGGCGTCATTACCTTCACCTTCACAGCTTTGGCCGATCTGCCGGTCGCCGCGCACGTCTCCACCCGGCACGGCGGCGTCAGCCCTGACCCGTGGCGCAGTCTCAACTTCAGCATCCTGCGCGGCGACGCGCGCGACCATGTGCTGGAAAATCGCCGGCGGCTGGCGACGGCGCTTGGCTTGCATGCCGCCGATTTCGTGCATTGCCGGCAGGTGCACGGCACTGGCATCGCCAAAGTGGATTGGGAGAACGCCGGCGCCGTAATGGACGGCAGCGACGGACTGATCACCGACGCCGTCGGCCTGCCCCTCAGCCTGCTCTTTGCCGACTGTGCGCCGCTGCTGATCTATGACCCCGTCCACCATGCGCTCGGCGTTATGCACGCGGGTTGGCGCGGCACGGTCAATGGCGCGGCCCCCGCGCTGCTTTGGGCCATGCAGGCCGCCTACGACAGCGACCCGGCGCAGGTGCAGGTCGGCATTGGCCCCAGCATCGGCCCACAAAGCTACGAGGTTGGCGCAGAAGTCGTCGCGCTGGCGACCGCACGCCTGCCCGACCCAGCCGCGCTCTTCACCTATCCCAACGGCGCCGGCCGCAATCCTCATTTCGATCTCTGGCAGGCCAACGTGCAACTGCTCGTCCAGGCGGGCGTGCCGGTTGCGCAGATCGAGATCAGCGGCATCGACACCGCGCAGCACACCGCCGACTTCTTCAGCCATCGCGCCGAACGCGGCCGCTGCGGGCTGTTCAGCATGGTGGCGTGGCTGGAAGCGATAGAGCGCTGATGACGTGGATTTGGCGGATGGACGCGGATTCGGAGCATCACCGTTCGCACTCCTTGCTTGTCCCCGCCTGGTCGATAGGAAAACAGCTATGAATTTTGCAGGTTGTCGCTTTTGTACGCCGTTGATCCTTGCTTTCTGCTTGCTGGTGATGGGTCATTCCGCACTGGCGCAGGACGATGCACAGGCCGGTGACACTGTTCCGCCGTCGTCCACACAGCGCCTGTCCAATGGCGAGTTTGAGTGCAAGGAAGCCGGATATCGCGAGGGGGTGATGCCAAACCGCCTGCCCAACACATGGGAGATCACCTATACGGGCCAGGCGCCGGTGATCGACAGCGCACGCATTCGCTTTGCTGGCAGTTGTGACGGCAGTGCACACGTGGAGCGCATCAGCGGCGAAGACAGCGTCGTGATGGAGGCGCCTGATCTGGAGTGGACGCTCATGCCCGGCAAATCCTTCGACGCCACCCTCTATCAGCAGGTGGGCGTCGTCAGCGGCGCGACCTACAGCCTCAGCGGCTGGATGCTGACGCTGTGCGGCGGCAGCAACACCGTGCCCCGCAACGACTGTCCCGACGGCTACTACATGGCGAAACTGCTCGGTATGGACCCGACCGGCGGCGTCGATCCCGATGCGCCCTCCGTGCAGTGGGTGGAGAACCGGCGCAACTTTGTCGAGCCGGATGGCAGGAAGCGCATCGGCTGGCAAAACCTCCGGCTGGGCGCGACCGCGCAAGCGATGACGATGACCGTCTTTGCGCGCATCGCCAGCCCCTTCCAGTGGCATGGCAACCACGGCTTTATCGACGCGCTCAGCCTGTTGCGCGGGCCAACCGCCGCGCTCACCGCGACGGCGCCGCTCGCGGGCAGCACCGTCATCACCTTGACGTGGGCGGGTGAGCTTGGCCCCGACATCCCGCTGATCGAGGGCGGCAGGCATGAGCTGCGCTTTGACCTGCAATATTGGCACGACGCCAATCAACGCTGGCGCGACATCGTCAGCGACGCCGGGACAGGGGGAACGCTCTTCAACGCGGCCTGCGCCAACAGCACCTATCGCTTTCGCGTGCAAGCGCGCGCCGAACAGCCGGACGGAAGCAAAGGCGCATCCCCCAACCAGCGCTACCCCGGCGTGTGGAGCGAGCCGCTCGACATCTTTGTGCCGGCGGCGACGCCGGTGGAGCCTGGCATCCCCTTCACGGTGACGGATCAACTTTTTCTGCCCCTGCTCCAGAGCCAGCGCACCTGCTGACAGCTTGCCCGGCGTCCGATTCGTTGGTAGAATCGTGTTCTATGGTTCTTGATCCAATGCGGGCAACGGAAATCGTCGCCAACCTGGCCGATGTGCGGCAGCGCATCGCGGCCGCGGCCCTGCGGAGCGGACGCCAGCCGGCGGACGTGCGCTTGGTGGCGGTCAGCAAAACCTATCCGCTGGCGGATATTGCGACGGCGCTGGCCGCGGGACAGACCGACTTTGGCGAGAACCGATTGGAGGAACTGTGGCTCAAGGTCGAAGCCGCGCGCGCCCAGCAGCTTGATGCCATTCGTTGGCACATGATCGGGACGATCCAAAGCCGCAAGACGCGCGAGGCAGCCGGGCCCTTTGCCCTGATCCATTCAGTGGATCGCGTCAGGATCGCGCACCGTCTCAGCCGCGACGCGGAAGCCGCGGGTTGCGTATTGGATGTGCTGCTCGAAGTCAACGTCAGCGGCGAGGCGAGCAAGCATGGCTTCACCGCGGAGGAAGTGCTGGCGGCCGGCGCGGATCTGCTGGCGCAGCCTGGCATCCGCGTGTGTGGACTAATGACGATGGCGCCTTATGCCAACGATCCAGAGCGCACGCGGCCGATCTTTCGGGCGCTGCGTACGCTGCAGGAGCAACTGCGCGAACGCTTTCCACAAGGCGGTTGGCGCGAATTATCGATGGGAATGACCAACGATTTTGAAGTAGCCATCGAAGAAGGCGCGACGATTGTGCGCATCGGGTCGGCTATTTTCGGAACAAGAAATGAGTGACCAGGAAACGGGTAAGGTGCATGCTCAACGGGACAAAAATCGCCTTTATTGGCAGTGGGGTGATGGGCGAGGCCATGATCAAGGGGCTGTTGACGCAGGGGCTGACGACTGCCTCCTTTCTCAGCGCCAGCGACCCCTGGACGGAACGTCTCGACTATATTCACACCACCTACAGCGTCGAAGTGACGCCCGACAACACCGCGGCGGTGCGTGAGGCGGATATCGTCGTATTGAGCATCAAGCCGCAGTCGCTGCTCAAAGTCGGCAAGGATCTGCACAGCAAAATTCACCCGGAAGCACTGGTGTTGAGCATCATCGCGGGCACGCGCATCAGCACGCTGCAAAACAAGCTCTTTCACGACCGCATCGTGCGCGCCATGCCCAACACGCCTGGCCAACTGGGCAAGGGCATGACCGTGTGGACGGCGACCGAGCACGTCGCCGCCACACAGATCAGGCAAACCGAAGCCATCCTTGGTGCGATGGGCGAGCAACTCCAGGTGGACGAGGAGAGCTTCCTCGACATGGCGACCGGTCTGAGTGGCTCCAGTCCGGGCTTTGTGCTGCTGCTGATCGAGGCCATGATCGACGCTGGCGTCCACATGGGCTTCTCGCGCCGCGACGCTGAAAAGATGGTGCTCCAAACCATCGAAGGCACGGTCGCCCTCATGCGCGCCAGCGGCCGACACTCGGCCGAGCTGAAAAATCAGGTCACCAGTCCAGGCGGCACCACGGCCGCGGGGCTGTACGAGCTTGAAAAAGCGAGCATCCGCGCCATCATCAACGATGCAATTTTTGCCGCCTACCGCCGCAGCCAGGAGCTTGGCGCCCTCAGTGAGAAAAAGGAAGCTTTATGAACGCACTCTTTGAGATTCTGGCGACGTTGCTCCAAATTTACAGCTACGTCTTGTTGGCGCGCGCGCTGATGAGTTGGATCCCGAACCTTGACCCCTACAATCCGATCGTACAGTTTCTATACCAGCTCACGGAACCGGTGCTGGAGCCCGTGCGCCGCCTTATTCCACCGTTGGGCGGGACGATCGACATTTCCATCATTGTGGTTTTCTTTGCTTTGATGATTTTGCAGCAGATGTTGTACACACTGGCGGCTTAATGATGCGAAACCAATACTTATCCTTGCCCTTGTTCATCGTGACAGTTGCCTGGTCTGCGTTAGGGTTGGCAGCTTGCCAGCCGGTGCGTCCCGTGACTGAGCTTCCCGTCGCACCGGCTGCAGCGCCCGCGTTGGCCGCGGAGGAGCAGGCGATAGCAGAAGCAAGCAGTGCATTTGTAGCGACGGCCCAGGATCTATCGCCCGCGGCATTGCGCGTGGTTTCAGTGGAGGCAGTTGATTGGCCCGACGCCGCGCTCGGTTGCCCGCAGCCCGACATGGTCTATGCTGCGGTGGTGACATCCGGCTATCGAGTTGTCCTGCAAGCGGCGGACGCGCAGTACATCGTCCATACCGACAGCCGAGTTGATGGCGAGAAGATCATCTGTCCGGCAGAGTGACAGGCATCTCCTATGTTCTCACCGGCTGAACAGCCTTTTTATATCTCACGGCGCCGCTTCGAAGAGATCGTGGTCGAAGCCATGGACGAGATTCCCGAAACACTGTGGAATGTGATCGACAATCTGGTGGTGACGGTCGAAGAATGGCCAACTCGTCGCCAGATGGAGAGCGTCGGCTTGGGTGCAGGCCACACCTTATTAGGTCTATACGAAGGGGTCCCGCTCACCAAACGCACCTCCTATTACGGGCTGGCGTCACCCGACAAGATCACCATCTTCCGCGGGCCGATCTTGCAAATCTGCCCGCCCGATGAAGACGCGGTGCGCACACAAATCCGCAAGACGGTGTTACACGAGATCGCACATCACTTTGGGATCAGCGATGCGCGCCTGGTTGAGCTTGGCGCCTATTAAAATTTCTTCGACGCAGCGTCAAAGAGACGCCTGTTCAAACACTTTCTCAGCCTCTGCGTCAATACAGGGAATTCTCAAAGCGCAGCCACTTCTAAAAGGCACTGCGGGAAACCATCGATTATGAGTAACCATCCAGCTTCAACCGCACCCCTAGAAAATACACCGGCATCGGTGCAGGTCGTGGAGGCGCCAACTGCGGCCCACTACTACGAAATTCTAGATCGGGCAGGCAAACGGCGCGCGGGACTGACGGTTATGCTCGACAGCCAACAGCGCGCCACGCGGGCAGAGCTTTGCTACTACGAGCGATACCATGCGCTGGAGCCTGTGCAAGAGGAGATCTTTGACCAAGCCGTCGAGATCGTCGAAAACAACTATCTTGGCAACGGGCTTAGTTCAGAACTGGCCGTCATCGATGGGACGCCGATGGCGCAGGAGATGGTGCGGCACAGCAATCCCGATCCGATCTATCGACCGGATCGGCGGACGCGCGTCTGGCCTTATGCCGCTGGCTACGCCGCCCTGGTTGTGCTGCTGCTGCTGCTTGGTTTGCTCAACCGGACCCTGTTCCGCCCCACCGTCGCTGTGGATCAAATTGCTGACGCCGTCCCCCTGCTCGTCACACAAAGCGACGCGCTGCCTGTCGCGGAGGCGCCTGCCGTGGCCGGCGCGCTGGCCGCGGCGCCGCCAGATGCGCTGCAACCCAATACCAATGGTCTGCCGGTCAGCGTCAATGCCAACGATGCGCTGGCCGCCGGCATGAAGGCGAGGATCGGCGCGGGGCTGCGCTCCTTCGTGCGTTCAGAGCCAGGGCCGGAAGCTGGCGAGAAAGTCGGCTTTCTGGAGGATGGCGCCACAGCCACGATTCTGGGCGGCCCTACCTGGTTGCCGGGCGACACCGACACGATCGTCTGGTGGTATGTGGAAACCGAGGATGGCATCCGCGGTTGGACCCCTGCCAATACCAGCCAGTTGATGCTGCTGGAGCCGGCGGAGTGAAACGGGAGATAGGGCGCTTCGGGATTATGAAGTGCTGAGTGTGAAGTGTGAAGTTTTTCGTCGCCTCACCTATCCTCAATCACGCGCCGTCCACCACCGACATCTGGGCGCTATCCAGCCAGAGAGCGATGCGCTCCCCGATTTGAGGCAAACGAACGCGGCCGCGATTGCGAAACTCGAAACGCAAGCGAGATGTTGCTTCGCTCTCGACCGGCTCAACCTCCAGTTGAAAGACGCTGCCACGAAAGGTGGCGCCAACCACACAACCCGTCAATGGTGTATAGGTCGGCCCCGGCGATTGAACATCGAGCACCGCGGCATCCGGAGGAATCAAGAGCCGAGCAGTGGGATCGAGTTGTGCAGGGCGGGCGTCCGGCAGTGTAAAGACGCCGGCCGCGGTGCGCACCGTATGCCCCGCGTGCGCATCAACCGTGATGGGCAACAAATTGCGGAAACCCAGAAACGCCGCGACAAAAGTATTCACGGGACGCCGGTAGAGCTGCGGCGGCGCATCCACCTGCTCGATGCGTCCGGCGCGCATCACGGCGATACGGTCGGCCAGAGCAAACGCTTCCTCCTGGTCGTGCGTCACGAAGAGCGTGGTCACATGCAGCGCTTTCAAGATGCGACGCAACTCCGACACCAGTTCTTCGCGCAACAAACGATCCAGATTGGCGACCGGCTCGTCGAGCAGCAGCAGCAAGGGATTGGGCGCCAGCGTACGCGCCAGCGCCACGCGTTGTTGTTCGCCGCCGCTCAGGTCATCCACGGCGCGGGCGGCGTACTCCGTGAGGTTGACGAGCGCCAGCATTTCAGCCACGCGCGCGCGCCGCTGCGCCGGGGGCATCCCCTGCATCCGCAGGCCGTACTCCACATTAGCCGCGACATCGAGATGCGGAAAGAGCGCGTAATCCTGAAACATCAATCCGATGCCGCGGCGATGCGCGGGCAGATTGCCGATCTCGACGCCTTCCAGTCGCACCTGGCCGTGGTCGGCGCGCTCCAGCCCGGCGATGATGCGCAGCAATGTGCTCTTGCCGCAGCCGCTCGGCCCCAACAGACAGACAATCTCCTCACGCGCCAGCGCCAGCGACACACCTTGCAACACCGCTTTATCAGGTGTAAATCGTTTGTGGATATCCACCACTTCCAGCATCAGAACTCCTCCTCGCCGGGCAGGCGAAAGCGCTCGATAGCGATCAGCGCGGCCGCGGTGACAGCCATCAGGATCGTGCTCATCGCCAGCGCCTGGCCGTAGTGGATAAGGCCAGGACGGCTGAGCGCCTGATAGATGACCATCGGCATGGTCGGCCGGTCGGGACGCGCGATCAGCAACGTGGCGCCGAACTCGCCGAGGCTGATGGCAAAGGCAAAGGCCGCGCTGATCAGCCCGGCGCGCAGCAAGAGCGGCGCGTCGACCGTCCACCAGCTTTGCAGCGGGCCCGCGCCCAGCGTAGCCGCGGCCTCGCGCAGCCGGCGATCCAACGCACGCAACGCGGGCAGGAAAGTGCGCACGACAAAAGGTAAAGCGATCAGCGAATGCGCAATCGGCGCCAGCCAGGGCGAAGCGCGCAGCGGCCCCATCGCCACAATGTACCCAAAGCCCAGCGTCACCGCCGACGTGCCGAGCGGCAGCAGCAGCAGCGGGTCGAAGATCGCGGCCCAGCGCGAGCGCGGCTGCGCCAGCATATACGCGCCGATCACGCCCAGCGGCAGGCTGATAGCCAGCGTCGCCAGCGCATAGAGCAGCGAGTTGGCAATGGCCGTCACTGGCGGCGCAAAGAAAGCGCTTTGCCGGGGATTCTCGCCCAGCGCCTGATAGTAGAGCAACGTCGGGCCCTGGTCCCCCAGGGTAAAGCTGCGCACCACCAGCGCAACGAGCGGCATCAACAAGCCGACGCCGGTGACAAACAGCGCCCCGGCCACCAATGTCCATTGCCGCCAGTTGGCCGGGACGCGGCTGAGACCTCGCTGTCTCTGTCGCAGCGAGCGGCTGAGGCGCGCCTGCATCCGCGTGTAGATGACCATGACAGTAAAGGTCAGCAGCAGTTGTACGATGCTCAGAAAGGCAGCCAGCGGCAGGTTGAAGTAGCTGACGGCCTGCCGGTAGATCTCGACCTCGATGGTGGCAAAGCGCAGCCCCCCCAGGATCAGGACAACGCCAAAGCTGGTGAAACAGAAGAGAAAGACCAGCAAACCCGCGGCCGTGATGCTTGGCAGCAACAGCGGCAGCGTTACGGTGCGGAAGACCTGCCACGGCGCCGCGCCCAGCATGGCCGCGGACTCGTTGAACTGGGGGCCGAGGTTGCCCCAAAAGCCGCCGACCGTGCGAATGATGATGGCAATATTGTAAAAGACGTGGACGATGAGGATGAGCCAGATCGTCTGCTCAAGCTGGATGGGCGGCGCGTCCAGGACAAGGAGCGCCTGCAGCCCGGTGTTGAGCACGCCGTTGCGCCCGATCAGCGCCATAAACGCCGTCGCAACCACCACCGTCGGCATGACGAACGGGATGGTCAGCAGCGCGTGCAAAATGCTCTTGCCGGGAAAGTCGAAGCGCGCAAAGATATAGGCTAGCGGCAGACCGGCGATCACCGTCAGCACGGTGGAGAGCGCCGCCTGCCACGTTGTGAACCAGAGCAGGCTCCAGAAGGTGGGCGAAACAAGTGTGGCGACTGCCTGTGCGCCCACTTCAGGCCGCGGCCCGCTAAAGCTGACGCGGAAGATCGCCAGCAGCGGGTAGACGTAGAAGAGCGCCAGAAATAGCATGGGCAGCGCAAAGAGCGCCACGGTCAGAAAACGTCGCAAAAATATCGCTCCTATGCGCACATAAGGATAATAGCACGCGAATGACGCGGGTTTGGCGGATCAGCACGGATCAAACTTCAGGAAGATCCGCGAGAATCCGCCCGATCCGCGTCATCCGCGTGCTAGCGCGTCATCACCTCAGCCCAGGCCTGCACCCAGCGTTCGCGATTCGCTTCGATGGCGGCCGGGTCGAACAGGACCGGGTCAGCGGGCGCCTGGGCGAACTGCGTAAACAGGTCGGGCAGGGGAGCGTTGGGATTGGCCGGGTAGACGAACATCTGCAACGGAATGTCGGACTGGAACTGTTCGCCGAGCATGAAGTCGACGAAGTCTCTGGCCAGCTCCGGCTGGGACGCGCCTGCGAGCACGCCAACAAATTCGACCTGGCGAAACGCGCTGCCCGGCAACGCGAGATTGACGCTGGCCGGCGCGGTGCGTCCATCGGTGGCATAGACGACGTCGGCCGGCGGGCTGGTGGAATAGCTGACGACCAGCGGTCGGTCGCCGGCGCCGCCCGACCCAACGGTGAAGTGCTCGAAGTATGCTTCACTCCAACCGTCCGTCACCAGCACATCGTTCGCCCTGAGCGCCCGCCAGAAGTCGAGATATCCCTCCTCGCCAAAAGAATCGATCGTCGCCAGCAGAAAAGCGAGGCCGGGCGACGAGCTGGCCGGATTGGGCGCGACGAACAGCCCCCGGTAGGCGGGATCAGCCAGATCGTCCAGCGTCTGCGGCAGCGGAATGCCTGCCGCCTCAAACCAGGCGGCATCGGCGTTCAGATTGACAAAACCATAATCGACGGGCAGCAGTCGAGATTCCGCATCGAGTTTGAGTTCGTCCGGGATCTGCGCCAACTGGGGCGAAACATAGGATTCGAAGACATCAGCGGCCAGGGCGCGGCTCAGGAACGTGTTGTCGACGCCGAAAAAGAGATCGGCTAACGGCGCGTCTTTGCTGAGGATGATCTTGTTGAGCGCCTCGCCCGCGTCGCCAAGCGTCAGCACCTGCACCTGCGCGTTGTGTTCCGCCTCGAACGCAGCCAGCACCTCCTCGCCGATCGCAAACGAGTCGTGCGTCGCCAGCACGAGCGTAGCTGGCGCCTGCTGCACAGAGGGGCGAGCCGGCGTCACTTGACACGCCGCCACGAGCATGACAGCCATCGCGACGCTGACCAGCAGCGGAAACTTACCGCGCCCTACGCTGATCCTCGCCCTTCGTCCCTCGCGCCTCGTCATGCCACAATCCCCGCGTTGCGCCTGCATACTCCCCTCCTTAGAAACAAAAAAGCCTCACCGTTTGTGGTAAAGCCAGCGGGGTGAAGGCGGGTCGAAACACCGCATCATCTTATCCCTACGCTGGCATTACCCAGATCAGGTTCCGTGGGTCGATGGCAATGCGGCCACCCTCTCAGCCCGGCGCTCCGAGCTCCCCGTTGTCCAATCAGGGCATGAGTGTATCATCGCTGGCGGCGGAATCCAAACCAGGGCGTGTGTGGCCTCCTGCCGGACTTATGGGCGCACATTCTCATCCGCGGCTTGGTAAGGTAGAATTGCAGTATCTCACGAATTCCACGCTACACTATCCATTTTCTGCAGACGCCAAGGAGACGCCATGCACAGCCCATATCTTTGCCACAAGATCGATGCGATGATGCCGATGGATGGCAGATTGAACCATCCAGTATGGCAGAAGGCCCCCAAAACGCGACGCTTTGTCGATGTGATCGGCGGCAACCCCGGCCTTTATGACACCAAAGCCGCGCTGGTGTACGACGACGAAGCGCTTTACATTGGCTTCTGGTGCGAAGAGCCTTTCCCCCACGCCACCATTACCGAGCGAGACGGGCTGTTGTGGTTTGAAAATGATCTCGAAGTTTTTATCGATGGCGGCGACAGCTATTATGAATTTCAGTTGAGCGCGTTAAACACCATCTATGAAGTGTTTTACATTTGGCAGGATGTGTACGCGCAGAACGGCTGGCATCAAAAAGCTGAATTTGAAATTTTATCCAACCACGCGTTGACCTTTGGCGGCAACCATGACCGCACCGGCCATTACTTCTGGCGTGGGTCGCATCCCCGCGGCAATCGGTGGGTCTATCGGAATTGGGATTTCCCCGGATTGCAGAGTTTCGTCCATATCGACGGTGTATTGAACGACCCTGCTCACGTCAGCAAAGGCTGGACCGCCATGATTGTGCTGCCATGGGCTGGCATGAAGGAGCTGGCGGGGGAACGCGCAACGCCGCCCGCCGAAGACGATGTTTGGCGCTTCTTTCTAGGGCGCTACGAAATGCTGCCGATCAATGGCGAGCAGGTGAGCGTGGGCTGGGCGCTGGATCCCATTGGCACGAACGACAATCATTACCCGGAGAAATTCAGTACAATCCAGTTTACTCAAAGATTGTTAGAAGTGTAGTTTTAGTTTCAGCATGGAGCGCCTGCACCACAGGTGCAATTCTCTTGAATCGCCGTGACGCAATGTCCCTGCCTTGACAGAAAATTGGTGTATGGCAAATAGCAATATTTGTTGTAGAATGAACAATAGCAGTACAGCGGCGTCTCCTGCCTGCCGCCTGCTACAGCGCCAATCTACTGACCTCTAGGTTGATTTTCCATTTTTGTTGAGTGATGCGAAGCAGGCAGTGATGATATCTGGCTTGGCGGATAAGCGCTCGACCGCCGCTGCGAGTTCGTTGCCAAGATGGTGCATGTCCTTACAACAGAGATTCTTGAGTTCAACATGTTTCAGATAGTGCCAAATCCCCTCATCGGGGTTCAAATCTGGTGCATACCCTGGCAAACGTTCCAACCAGATCCGTTCGGTGGCGCCGGCGGCCAGATAGGCCTTAATGGCCTTGCTCCGGTGAATCGGGGGCGCCGTCCCAAATAATGAGCAGCTTGCCGTCGATGTGCTGCTGCAACTGGTCGAGAAACGCAATGATGCCTGCACTATCGAACGCCTTGGTGCGCATGGTCAAGTAGAGTTCACCTGTCGGGGTGATGGCGCTGATGACCGAGTAGTGATCACGGGTCAGTTTGCAGCGCAAGATCGGCGTCTCGCCCACCGGCGCCCAGGTGCGCACCACGGCTGGCAGCAAATAGAAGGCGGATTCATCGATGAACAGAATCGTGCCGCCTTCGGCTATGGCTCTTTTTTTAGCTCAGGCCATGTGACCTCCACCCACTACTCGATGGCGGCCTCATTGCGCTGGCTGGCGCGGACGATCGGGCGCTGCGGACTCCATCCGAGTTGGCGGAGCAAAGGACCAATATGGTCGCGATGATACTTGACGCCAAACCGCTGGACAATGAACTGCGCAATACGTTCCGTGGTCCACACATCGCCTGCAAAACCATGCGCTTCCGCCCCTTGCGCCAACTCCGCCAGCAGTTGCTGCTGCTGCTCGGCACTCAAGTACGGCCGCCGCCCAGGTGGTTTGTGGTGCCGCAGGGCCTCCAGGCCGCCTGCCTCGGCACGGGCGATGATCCGACTGACCGCACTTTAGGTCAAATTCAGGGCATCAGCTATCTCACGTTGCTTGTAGCCCTGCTGGTGCATTCCCCAGGCCCGCATGCGCCGATATTCACGCCAGTTCTGTGGTTCTTGCTCTTTCGTGGTGTTCATACCCCCTTTATACCCCGAAGTAGCACGCAAATGAAAGATTTACCTAGATATCAGTAAGATCGCCTCAAGCTCTTCCGCCCACGCCAGCAACAGTTCATCGTCGCTGTAGCGGGCGACGACCTGTAACCCCAATGGCAAACCATGCACCACGCCGGCCGGCACAGTCAAGGCGGGGAAACCTACAGTCGTCCAGGGCAGGTTCATATTGGGGTCGCCGGTCGATTGCAGGCCAGCGGGCGCGGGGCCGAGTGCGGCGGGCGTCGCCCAGAGGTCGATGCCGGCCTGCTGCATCTGTTTCTCCAGTTGGTCGCGCAGCAACAGACAGGCGCCGCGCAGGTCGTCCAGTTCTGCGTCGCTCACCTGTTTGCCTTGCTCAATGATCGCCGCGGTGCGCGGGCGGTAGAGGGGACAAAACTCGGCGTAGAGGCGTGCGTGTTCGCGCGCAAACTCGGCAAAAACCAGGCGCCGGTGCCACTGGTTGATCGCCTCAATGTCGAGCAGCGTGGGTACATGCCAGATCGTGTAGCCCTCGGTCTCAAGTCGCTGCAACTGGCGCTGAAACGCCGCCAGCGCTTCCGGCGACGCCTGCTGCAGGTAAGGCCCAACGGGCACGCCGATGACAGGGAGATCGTCTTCGCTCAGCGCGACCGTTTCCCAGCCATCGCGCAGCACCGACGCGGCCAGCGCCATCCCCGCCACATCCTGTGTAAACAACCCGACGTGGTCGATCGTGCGCGAAAAGTAGACCAGTCCCGGCGACGGGATGCGGTGCAGCGTCGGTTTGAAACCGACCACGCCGCAGAAACTGCCGGCCGGATCACCGAGCCGATGGTCTGCGTGCCGAACGCCAGCGGGCACAGCCCAGCCACGACCGCCGCCGCCGACCCGCTGCTCGACCCGCCGGGGGTGTGCGCCAGGTTGTGCGGGTTGCGCGTTGGCCCTGGTTCAAAGTAGGCAAATTCAGTCGTCACTGTCTTGCCCGCTATCAGCCCGCCCGCGGCGCGCAGCCGCCGCACGCTGACAGCCTCTTCGTCGGCAAGGCGGGTAGCTGGCACGGCCGCGCCAGCCTGGGTGGGAAACCCCTCTACGCGAAAAACATCTTTTATCCCCGCCGGAATGCCAAAGAGTGCAGGCCGGCCGGCGGGTGTGGGAAAGGCGGCCAGCAACGCGTCCGCCGCCGCGTGCAGCCGGACGCGCCGATGGGCTTCGGGCAAAAAGGCCTGCACCTGGGCATCGACCCTCTCGATATGATCGCAGAGCCTATCGAGATACGTATGAAGATCGAGTTCACCGCTGCGCAGCAATGCGGTGGTTTCCAGCAAAGGGGCGGGCGTAAGCAACATGAAGCAAACATCCTTGTGGTGTGATCGCTGTCATCTACAAGACGCACGCGGGATCGCAAAAAACAATCATAAGGGAGGCCGGGCCAGCCGCCCGACTCTGTTCAGGCAACGAGCCGCGTCCAAAGTATATCACATGCCAGACCCGGCCGGCGTCGGTGAGATG
>JACSRH010000210.1 GCA_014879855.1 Caldilineaceae bacterium
GCTGTCGCCCGTGGTCTTCGCTGTCACTATTGGCGAAAGCCAAGAGCGATGCCGTACACTATAACCGTGCGCTTTGACCCCCGCAGCGCACAGCGTGATGCAGAGCACAGGAAGTTGAAGGCGGCAACAGGCGCAGAGGAACCCAGGGAGAAAGTAGAATCATGATCACCAAAGAAGCACAACGTCTGCGTATCGGCGTATTGGGCGCCGGGCCAATCTCACAATTTGCTCACCTGGAAGCGACGCGCAAGGCGCGCAACGCCGAGCTGGTTGCGCTGTGCGATGCGGCGGAAGATCTGGTGGCACGCGTGGCCGCCATCCACCAGCCAACGCGCACCTACACCGACTTCGCCGCCATGCTCGCCGACCCCGATGTCGACGCCGTGATCATCGGCGTGGCTGACCAGTATCATGTCTCTCTGGCGCAGCAAGCCATCGCCGCTGGCAAGCACGTGCTTGTCGAGAAGCCGCTCGGTGTGAACGTGGAGGAGTGTGACGCGCTGCGCCAGGCTGCGATGGCATCGGACCTGATTTTGCAAATCGGCAACAACCGGCGCTTCGACCCTGGCGTCGCCTTTGCTCGCACCTTTATCCGCGAAAAGATGGGCGAAATCATGGCGCTCAAGGCGTGGTACTACGATTCCTTCCACCGCTACACCATGACTGACAACTTGCAGCCCATCCCGCTGACAAGCGCGCAGACGCGACGGCCCGCTCGCGACCCCAAAGCGGATAAACAGCGCTATTTTATGCTGACGCACGGCAGCCACTTAGTCGACACTGCGCGCTATCTGGCCGGCGAGATCGTGCAGGTGCAGGCGCGTTTCACCAACCGCTTCGATGCCTACGGCTGGTTCATCGCCGTTGATTTTGCCAACGGCGCCATCGGCCATCTCGACCTGATTGTTCCGATCCAGGGCGACTTCGAGGAAGGGTTCCAGGTCTTTGGCGAGCAGGGCAGCGTCGTCGCGCGTGGTTATCTGCCCTGGTATCACAAAGCAAGCCAGGTTGAATGCTTTTCAGCCGAGGATCGTCAATATCACCGCGTGCTGGGTGAGGATGCCTATACCTACAAGTTGCAGATCGAGGGCTTTGCCGACGCCATTCTGCACGGCAAGCCCCAACAGGGCGCCGACATCGACGACGGCGTCGCCGCCATGCGCGCCATGGTGGCCATTGCCCGCTCCGTGGAAAGCGGCCAGCCAGTGCGCCTCGCCGATGTCAGCGGCGGTGTGTAAAGACAGGCAAAACAAAGACTTCACGCTTCAAGATTCACAATCGAAAATTTATCCTGTTTTTTTAAGGAGCACCCTATGGAAATCGGCATCTTTGCCAAAACCTTCCTGCGCCCAACGCTGGACGAGGTGCTCGACGCCGCGCTGGCGCACGGGTTGCGCACGGTGCAGTTCAACCTGACCTGCGCCGGCGTCGCCAGCCTGCCGGACAGGATCGAACCGGCGTTGGCGAGCGCGATCCGGCAGGCGTTTGCGCAGCGCAACATGACCATGGCCGCGGTGTCGGGCACCTTCAACATGATCCATCCTGACCTGGCGCAGCGACGGCTGGGTCTGGCGCGGCTGCGCGTGCTGGCGACCGCGAGCGCCAGTCTTGGCGCGCCGATCATCACGCTCTCCACCGGCACACGTGACGCCGAGGATATGTGGCGTGCGCACCCGGACAACCAATCGCCGGCGGCCTGGGTCGATCTGCTGGCGTCGATGGAGGCGGCGGTGCGGATGGCCGAGGTCGCCGGGGTGACGCTGGCCTTCGAGCCGGAGGTGAGCAACGTCGTCGATTCGGCGGCGCGGGCGCGGCGGCTGCTCGACGAAATCCGCTCGCCCCAGCTCAAGGTGGTGATGGACGCCGCCAATCTTTTTCACGCCGGCGAGCTGCCGCACATGCCGCGCATCCTGCACGAGGCGTTCGCCCTGCTGGGCGATGATATCATCCTGGCGCACGCCAAGGATCTCAGCCACGACGGCGCGGCCGGGCATGAAGCCGCGGGGCAGGGCGTGCTCGACTACGACCTCTATGTGCGGCTGCTGAACGCCAGCGGCTATCGTGGCCCGCTGATCTTGCACGGGTTGCGCGAGGCGCAGGTGAAGGGCAGCGTGACATTTTTGCGGCAAAAACTGGGACAATGAGCAATGCCAATACCCGCCCAATCTGCTTCCTAATCTGCTGGCAGAGCTTGCTCTTATGATACAATGCCGTGCCTGTGCGTGGAGACATTCAGACGCCAGGTAGATCCGATGCGAAATACAGCGGCATCGGGTGCGGGAGATCTTAGCCATTGTTTCTGTTTGTGGACAGCGAGGCAATTGTGACAACCCAAACCATGCCGCTCCGCCGCGAGTTCAGCGTCGAGGGCGAACATCGCTACGACCGCCGCGGGCCAGTGCGTTGGGTTCTTTCCCACATGCTGCGCTACAAGGGCTTTCTGTTTTCGTTTTTTATCGCCAGCACCGTGACCGCCGCGCTCTTTTCCGCGGTGCCTGCGTTGACCGGGCGCGCCTTCAACGAAGTGCTCAAGCCGGCGCCGGATGCACGCCAACTGCTGTTCATCGGGCTGGCGATGTTGGGCATCGTGGTGGTGCGCGGCGGCATGGACATCGTCAACGCCTTTTCAATCGAGACGCTGGCGCAGCGCACCGAACGCGACGCTCGCCAGGAACTCTACATCAGTCTGCTGGGCAAAAGCCAGACCTTCCACAACCGCCAGCGCGTGGGCGACATTATGGCGCGCGCCAGCAACGACGTGCGCCAGCTCAATCCGATGCTCAACCCCGGCATTGCGCTGCTCACCGATTCGTTGATGAGCATCCTGATGCCGCTGATCTTTATCAGCTTTATCCATGTGCAGCTTTTGGCCGCGCCGTTGGTCTTTCTTGCGATCTTCGCCGTGCTGCTGCGCGATTACACGCGGCGTCTCAACCCGGTCGCGGCCGAAATCCGCGGGCGCTTCGGCGACCTCAACGCCGGGCTGAACGAGACGATTTCCGGCATCGAAGTCGTCAAAGCCGCGGCGCAGGAGGCGCAGGAGAAGCGCAAGTTTGCCCGGCACGCCCGCCTGGTGCGCGACTTCTACGTCAAGGAAGGCCAGGTGCAAGCGCGCTACCTGCCCATCCTCTTCTTCGGCTTTGCACTTACCGCGGCCTTTGCGCACGGGCTGTGGCTGGTGCAGCAGAATGTGATCGATGTCGGACAACTGGTCGCGTATATGGGGCTGATGGGCATCCTGCGCTTTCCCACGTTTATCTCGATCTTCACCTTTTCGCTCGTGCAGTTGGGCATTGCTGGCGCCCGGCGCATCCTGGAGATGCTCGACGAAGAGACGGAGATGGACGAGAACAAGGCGGGCCATAGCGCAGACATGCGTGGCGACATCGTGTTCGACCAGGTCAGCTTTGGCTTTGGCAGAACGCGCATGTTGGATGGGATTACCTTTCATATTCGCCCCGGCCAGACCGTCGCCATCGTTGGGCAGACCGGCGCGGGTAAAACGACGCTGACCAAACTGGTCAACCGCATTTACGATGTAAACGCCGGTCGCATTTTGATCGATGGCGTCGATGTGCGCGATTGGAGCATGGCCGCGCTGCGTTCGCAGATCTCGACCATCGAGCAGGATGTCTTTCTCTTCTCGCGTTCGATCCGTGAGAATATCGCCTTTGGTCTCGGCAACAAGGCCACCGAAGCAGCCATCGTGCAGGCTGCCAAAGATGCCCAGGCGCACGACTTCATCCTGAGCTTCAAGGATGGCTATGACACTGTGATCGGCGAGCGCGGCGTGACGCTTTCCGGCGGACAGCGGCAGCGGCTGGCCATCGCGCGTGCGCTGCTCACCGACCCGCGCATCCTGATCCTGGACGACTCGACCAGCGCCATTGACAGCGCCACCGAGGACAAGATCCAGCAGGCGATCCACCGTGTGCTTGAAGGGCGGACGACCTTTCTGATCACGCATCGCCTGTCGATGATCCGCCGCGCCGACGTGATCCTGATGCTGGACAAGGGGCGCGTCGTGGACAGCGGAACGCACGCTGACTTGATGGAGCGCAACGCGCTCTACCAACGAATTTTTGCGCGCTATTTTTAAGCGAGTACCGACAGGAGCACCTATTCATGGGCTTTTTGATGGACGGCATTGATGCCGAAGGGTACGACCGCACCTATAGCGACCGGCAATTGCTAAGCCGCATCTTCGACTACTTCCGGCCTCACTTGCTCACGATGGCGTTCGTGGCGACGATGATCGTGCTCGACTCGCTGATGAGCGCGGTGTTGCCGATCCTGATCGCGCGTGGGTTGGACACGATCGCCATCGACGGTTCGTGGCAGCGCGCTGGTGTGCTGATCGGAGCAATTCTGGTGTCGGGCGCGCTGGCGTGGACCTTCAACTTCTTCCGGCAATGGCACACGGCGCGCACGGTCGGCAATGTCGTACTCGAACTGCGTGAAGATGCTTTCGACGCGGTGATGGAGCGCGACATGTCCTTCTATGACGAGTATCCCACCGGCAAGGTTGTCAGCCGCGTCACGTCGGACACACAGGATTTCGCCAACGTCGTCACGCTGACGCTCAACTTGATCAGCCAGGTGCTGTTGGTGGCGGTGATCTTTGGGGTGCTCTTTTTTATCAACACGCGGCTGGCCTTGATCGCCGCGGGCATTGCACCCGTGATCGTGCTCATTGCACTGGGCTTTCGCCGGCTGGCGCGCCACACGACGCAGCAGGCGCGGCGCATCCTGGCGGAAGTCAACGCCAAGGTGCAGGAGACAGTGAGCGGCATCGGCGTCGCCAAAGCCTTTCGCCAGGAAGCGACGATCTACCATGAGTTTGACGCAGTCAACCGGCAGTCATACCGCACCAACCTGCGCCAGGGCTTTGTCTTCAGCGGCATCTTTCCAGTGCTCAACGCGGTGGCGGGCATCGGCACCGCGCTGGTTGTCTACTTTGGGGGGATGAGCGTGCTCGACGGGCAGGTGACGCCGGGCGACTGGTTCCTTTTCGTGGAGAGCATCAGCCTCTTCTGGCTCCCGCTGACGGGCATCGCCTCCTTCTGGAGCCAGTTCCAGCTTGGCATGTCGGCCAGCGAGCGCGTCTTTGCGCTGATCGACGCCGAGCCGCGCGTCATTCAGCTCGACAGCCAGCCTGCGGGCAGCCTGCACGGACGCATCGAGTTCCGCAATGTCACCTTCAGCTACACGGAGCAGGAACGCGTGCTCCACAACTTCAACCTGATCATCCCCGCCGGGCAGACGGTGGCGCTGGTCGGCCACACTGGCGCCGGGAAGTCGAGCCTGGGCAAGCTGGTGGCGCGCTTCTACGAGTTTCAGGAGGGCCAGATCCTCATCGACGACCGCGACATCCGCACGTTTGATCTCACCAGCTATCGCCAGCGGCTGGGCATCGTGCCGCAGTCGCCCTTCCTCTTCAGCGGCAGCGTCGCCGACAATATCCGCTATGCCAAGCAGAGCGCGGACGACGACGAAGTGCGCGCGGTCGCCAGCAAGATCGGCGGCGGCGACTGGCTGGCGGTGCTGGAAACGGGGCTGGAAACCGATGTCGGCGAGGAAGGCCGCGGCATCTCCATGGGTCAGCGCCAGTTGGTGGCGCTGGCGCGCGTGCTGATCCAGGACCCCGCGATCGTCGTGCTCGACGAGGCCACGGCTTCCGTGGACCCGCTGACCGAGGCGCAGATTCAGGAAGGGCTGGATGTGGTGCTGCGCGAGCGCACGGCGATTGTGATTGCCCATCGCCTGTCGACGATCAAGGCGGCGGATCGCATTATCGTGCTGCGCAAAGGCGAGATCATCGAGGAGGGCGACCACGACGCGCTGATGGCGCAGGGCGGCCACTACGCGGAATTGTACAACACCTACTTTCGCCACCAGTCGCCGGATTACGACCCGGTCGCGGTTGGGATGCGCGAGGCGGTTGCTGCGACGGTTCAAACTTTCTGAAGGTTGGGGCAGGCCCTATCTCGCGCAATCATTGTGAGTTCCCTCTGCAATCCGGCGCAGGATGTGCGCCAGGATTAGCGCCAGTTCTCATCCCCCACAATCGATCGCGCCCACGCGAAAATTTCCGCCTGCCGCGGCCCGTCGATGTCGCGGAAGATGGCGTAGACCGGTTTCGGCGCGCCCGGCGCGCTGGCCGAAGCGTCGCTCTTGTCGCGCCGCCGGATGCCGAGGTTGAGATCAAACTCGTCGCGGTTGTCGACGTGCGCGTGCAGGATGAATGATTCGATCTCTGGAGTATGCAACACCTTCCAGTAAGCGAGTGCATAGGCGGCCGCTTGGATCTGCTCGCCCTCCTCGGTTTCATCGGAATGAAAGCCCTGCTCCGACAGAATGATGCGCCGCATCTTGCCTTCGTAGAGCAGATGCGGCTGCGCAAAGTATTGAGTGAGAATCTGCAGATTGCGAAAGGTGATGCGCGGCGTGTCAAACGCATCGATCGCCTCGCTGTCGTGCCAGAAGTCGGCGTGAAAGAGATCCTGCGGGTAAGGGTGGTAGGCGACCGACCAGTCGAAGTCACCTTCCTGCTGGCAGCGGGCGTTTAACGCTTCCACCACCTCGCAACCCCGATAGGTGCGCAGCGGATTGTCCAGGTGTGAAGCGGTCCAGTAGTGGGTCAGCGACAGGTAGACGCGCGCCTGGGCGTAGGATTTGCGCGCGGCGTAAAAGGCCGTACGCAGCGCGCTGGCGTGCTGGCGGACATATTCTTCCAGCGGCTGCTCGCCAGCATTGCACCAGACCCAGCCGGCGTTCACCTCATTGCCAATGATGAAGCCGCAGGCGCGGCCATACTTCTGATCCGGCCGGGTGTAGCGCGCGGCGACAAACTCGACAAAGGCGCGATAGTGCGCCAGCCCTGCGGCCGTGATGACGTTGAACTGGCTGATGAACCCTTCCGGGTCATACGCCGGGTGCAGCAGCACATCGCGCAGAGCTGGCTGCAGCTCTATGCCCGCCCACTTCTGGCTGTTGAGCAGGATCAGCGTGACCACGATCCCGTGGTCCGAGAGCGCCTTGAGTTCGCGGTCGAACGCTTGCAGCACACGTTCGTCAAAATAGTACGGCTCCCCATCCAGCAGATAGGTGACAGTGTTGGCGTCTGGCGCGGCGCGGGCAATGTTGCCCTGGTTCAGGTTGAGCGCGGCATGGCCCACGCCCAGCACCAGGGCGTCCTCCACCATACGCACCTGCAAACCCTTGATCGTTGCCGCGGTGGGATAAGGATAATCGGCCGCGCCGAGCGCGCGCACATCGGTGACATAGCAGATGCCATCAAACGGCGCGGCCTGCGCGTCCACAGGCGAGACGACAAACTGGGCGTACAGCAGATCGCGGCCGTTGTGAAAGCGGTCGATGGTGAGTGAGAAGGCGCCATCCGCCTGCTCGACCGCTGCCAGCAAGGAAGGGTGAAGCAGATAATCTGTGCGCGCGGCATAAGGTTCTAGCAAAAAGACCTGCAATTGGGCGAGATCGGGCAGCGAGCACTCGCCGTGGATGATGATGGTCGTGGCGCTCGCAGCAATGGCGCGCACTGCACCTGCTGGACTTGCTGTCATAAAAGTCTCCTCTGCTGCACAAAAATTATCTGCTCCACCTGTTTAAGTGACTGTCACGGCTGAAGAGCAGCTGGTAGCTGCGCCAGCACCGCCTCCAGCGTTCCACCCAGCACCCACGCCAGATCCGCCGGCGCGATAAAGTCACAGTGCGTGCGCACCGCCTCCAGCGCCTGCCGGTAGGTCATGAACTGGCCGACGACCGGATAGTCGGAGCCCCAGCACATGCGCCGCGGGCCGAAGTGCTCGTAGATCGCACGCACGATTTCATGCACGTCCCGGTGCGGGAAGTCCCATTTAGCGCCCGCCGTGGCGTAGTAGAACCCTGATATTTTGACGTAGATAGTAGGAAGTTTGGCGGAAGCCAGAATCTCCCTCAGCCCTTCGGCTTCGCCTGCCTGCGGATGGCCCAGGTGGTGCAGCAGGATCGGCATCTGCGGGAAGCGCGCGGCGACGCCGCGCAGCACAGCCTGCTGATGCGGATGGCAGTGGATGCTCGCCAGCAGTCCACGTTCCGCCGCCACCGCCAGGAAACACAATCCCTCCTCCGAGAGCAGCCAGGAAGCGTCGTCGTCAGCGCGCAAATAGTGCGTAAAACCGGCCAGCGGCCAGCGCTCCGCGACCGCGCGCAATCTGGCGGCCGCGCCCGCGGTGTGATAGGTCGACGACCACCTGCTGTCCACATCCGCCACCTGTAAAAGGCGTTCAGGATGGCGGCGGCACGCGGCCGCGACAGAGGCGTTGTTGTCCGGGTTATGGTCGATCTGGGCGCAGACGACCAACGCCCGCGCGACGCCGTGCTGATCCATCTCGAACAGGAGTTGCTCGACCCGCCCGCGCGTCTCCGGGTCGGGCACAGGCGGCTGATAAGGCCATGTCGCCCAGGCGTGGCAATGGCTGTCAATGATCATCCCGTTACACCGCCTCCAGCCATGCTTCGTCGATCTCCAGGCCAAAGCCCGGTGCATCGCTCGGGGTCAGGCAACCATCTTTGGCGACAGGCTGGCCGGGCAGGCGCGGCGCCTGCTCCAGCGGCACGCCCGGCCGCGAGCCGATGAAATATTCCAGCCACGGAATGCCGGCAAAAGCATAGCTGAAGTGCTGGCCGTAGGGATTGCGCGCGCCGCCGTGCAGGATAACACTTGTTCCGGCGGCTTCCGCCATGCCCATGATCTTCTGGCAGGTGGTGACGCCGCCGCACCAGTTGATGTCCGGCTGCAGGATGTCGACCATGCGCTGTTTGATCGCGGCCTGAAAGGGCAGGTGCGTGTACCAGTGTTCGCCCGTGGCCAGTGTCTGATCAGGCAGCCGCCGGCGCAGCTCAATATGGCCATCCATATCTTCGGGGATCAGGCACTCCTCCAGCCAGCGCAGCTTGTAAGGCCGCAACCGCTCCGCCAGCCGCACCGCGTACTCCACATCGAAGGCCATCCAACAGTCGAGCATCAGTTCGCACGCGTCGCCGATCCGCTCACGCGCCTGCGCCACGAATTCCTCATTCTTGGCCAGACCATCCAGCCCATCAGCGGGGCCGTAGGGGCAGGCCAGCTTGAAGGCCCTGAAGCCCAATTCCTGGTACCAGTCGATGTCATTGCCGGTGACGTAACAGACCATCTTGTCGCGCGCCGGCCCGCCGAGCAGGCTGTAGACTGGCTTGCCCAGCAGCTTGCCCTTCAAATCCCACAGCGCCAGATCAATGGCGCTGATGGCGTAGGAAGCCAGCCCGGTCGTGCCGTAGGGTTTGGTCAGACGAAACATCATGTCGGCCAGCTTCTCCGTGGCCAGACAATCCTGCCCGACCAACTGCGGCGCCAGATGGCCATCGATGACCGCGGCAACGGCCGGCGCGTGGTCGCTGAGACCCAGCCCCCACGTCCCATCTTCTGCCGTGACCTTGCACCAGAGCGGCCCCCAATTCTTGGGCAGCCACAGCGCGCGCTGGCGCTTGACGTGCGGATAGCGCGACATCGGGTTAGCGACCTCGGCGTGTTCGGCCCAGGATCGCCGGCTGCCTTCTGGCGCAGATTGCGGCGGCAGATGCAGCCGCACCGTTTGTATGCTGGTGATCTTCATGTGTACAACTCCTCAATCAGCACAGGGCGACCAACTTGGGCGGCGGAGCGATAGGCGGCGTCGAGCAGCTCGGCCGCGCGCCACCCCACCTCGCCCGGCGAGGCATTGGCTGCCCGCCCCAGGATCACATCCACCAGATTGTTGACGGGCGCCGCGGCTGGATAGGGCGGCGCGTCCTCGGGCTGCGGCGTCAGCTCTTCAATGTTGCCATCCGCTGTGTGCAGCGTGCATTGAATTGGATAGGCGGCAAGCTCCAGCCGGCCCGCCTCGCAGTAAATATCAAGACGCAGACGAACCGCCGGCGCGCCGGCCAGGTTGCCAACGCCGCTCGCCGTGCCCAGCGCGCCGCCCGCAAAGCGCACCGCCAGCACGTCCACCAGATCCACGCTCAGGCCGTGGTTGGCCATCAGCGCGCTGACCTGTTCGGCGCGCAGGCCGGTGATGTGCAGCAGCAGACCAATCACATGCGTCAACTGCGTGTGGCCGTGGCCGCCGCCCGACCGCGTGGGGTCGGCGTAGGCCGAGCCGGGGCCGTGCACCTTGCGCGGCTGATGCGCGTCGACGCCTTGCAGAAAGCCCAGAATGTTGCTGTTGTACTGGCAGTGGATTGCCTGGATGGCGCCCAACGCGCCGGCGCGCACGACTTCGCTGGCGCGGGCAACAAAGGGCAGAAAATTCCAGGTGTAGCCAACGAGCAGCTCTTTGCCCCGCGCCTGGGCCAGTTCCACCAATTCCTGGCCGTGCCGCGCATCCAGCACCAGCGGCTTCTCCACCAGCACATGCAGATCGTGCGCTAGACACTGCTTCGCGACTGCATAATGTGCAGCGTGATTGGTCACGACGACCGCACCGTCCAGCGTCTCCGCGGCCAGCAGCGCGTCCACGGAGGCGTACGTGCGCGTCACCTGATAGTGCTGCGCAGCCTGCGCCAGCCGCGCCGGGTTGGTATCAACCAGCGCCACCAGCTCGGCCTGCGGATGCGCCAGCAACGTGGGGATGTGCCATTCCGTGGCCCACCAGCCGGCGCCGATTACGGCGATGCGGGCCTGGTTACGCATGGGGAGACGCACTCGACGGCTGCAGCAGCACCTTGGCGACGTTGCCGGGCGCTTCGATCAGGCGCTCAAACCACTGTCCGCCTTCCGCCAAGGGCGCCTCGACGATCCACGGGTCGAGCCGGATTTCCCCCGCGGCGAGCAGCGCCAGCGCCGCGGCAAAGTTGGCAGGCGAATAGGCGAACGAGCCGCGCAGCACGAGCTCGCGGCGGATCACATCGGCGACAGGGATGCTGCTGCTCTCCTCGTGCAGCCCGCTCAGGATCACCGTGCCGGTGGCGCGCGTCGCCGCCACACACTGGGCGCGCGTCGCGCCTGTGCCGACGGCATCGACCGCCACCGCCACGCCCTGACCAGCGGTTGCCTCGCGCACCGTCTCCACTACCTCCACCTGGCGCGGGTCGAGGGCCACGCCGGCCAGCGCCGCGCCCATCGCCAGCCGCGCCGGGTCGAGGTCGGCGATCAGGACGCGCCGCGCGCCGCCGCGCAAGAGCGTTTGCAGCGCCAGCAGCCCGATCGGCCCGGCGCCGATGACCAGACAATCCTCGCCAGCCACGTGACCCGCCAGCTCGCCGATGCGCACCCCGCAGGCCACCGGTTCGGTCAGCGCGCCGGTGCGCAGCGAGACCGAGGCTGGCAGCGGCAGCACAGAGGCGGCGGGCGCGGCGACAAATTCGGCGTAGGCGCCGGGCCGGTGCGCGCCCAGCAGCACGCGCGTGGGGCAGAGATGATCCAGCCCGCGCGCCTGCAGCTCGGACTGGCCGCGGCAGGAGAGCGGGTTGACCGTCACTGCCTGCCCGACTTGCAGCGCTGGATTCAGCGCGGTTGCGTGCGCGCCCACCTCAACAATTTCGCCCGAAAATTCGTGCCCCATGATCAGCGGCGGCACGCGCAAGGAGTTGTGCCCCAGATAGCCGCTCAATTCTGAGCCGCAGATCCCGGCATAGGCCACGCGGATCAGCACTTCCCCGGCTTCCGGTGCGGGCATCGGAGCATCACGCATAGCCATTGAACGCGGAGCTTCCCATAGTAGTGCTTGCATAAATTCTGACTCTTTCATTGACAAATTGGGTTCAAAAGCTGTTGCAGTCCATCTCGACGCATTCAGCAGCAGCGCTGCATCAAGGCGGCGTCAGCGGCAGATCCAGCCAGGCCAACCCTACGTCGCGCCGCATGTGGCTGGTGCTGTCGCGGCCAGGGGCATCGTAGAAGATCGCCAGCCGCTTGTCCACCTGCACCACCGAAGGCAGCCCGATGCAGCGTCGCGACCAGGAACAGTTGGCGCCATCCAGCACCACCGCTTTGTCCGCGGGATGCCAGCCATTCAGATCCTGGCTCCAGTAGACCCAGATGGCATCGGTGTATTCGGTGTGGCCCAGCCCGATGTGGTTGGTGAAGAGAAACCAGGTGGCGTTGGCGGGTTCGTAATAGAGCGACGCATTCTCGATCTGCTCTTCGATTGGCAAGATGGGCGCGGGGTCGATGCGCCATGCGCCGTCGAGATCGGTGGTTCTGGCAATGCCAAGCGTACGCTGAACATAGGGGCTGTCTGTCTTTGTGGTCGTAGCGCTGAAGAATTGAAGATATTCGCCCCCGGACTGAATCACCATGCCGGGGCTGGTGGTGATGGAGTAGTAAGTGTCGGGCTTGATGGTGAACGGCGCGACGCCAGGCTGTTTTGTCCACGGGCCAGCCGGCCCCGCGCCTCTGGCCTTTAACGTCAGGTAGGGGAAGGCAGGGATGCGATTGATGGGGTCCGACACATTGGGTGTGCCCAAATAGAACATGTGCCAGTCGCCGCCGTCACAGTAGGTGACGCCGTAGCTGGCTGATTTGGCATCGGGGTCGCCAGGCGCGCCGAGCGCAAGCACCGACCCCAGCTTCTCCCAGGTGGTCAGATCAGTGCTGCGCGCCAGACAGGCAAGCCAGCCGTCTGGGCCGGCGCCGTCGTAGTGCATGTAATAGACGCCATCAGCGACATAGACCCAGACATCGCGCGCGCCGTCCTGGTCGCATCCGTCCGGCCCGTCGCCGTGGCGCAGCACAACGCCCTGGTCGGTCGCCGCCATGCGCTTGACTGCTGCCGGTCGCCCATCAGGATAGTGAGCATCTGCGTGCACCATAGATTCTTGACTTGCTCCCATTTGTATTTTGAATTCTTTATGCTTTGACTGTTCTGTGCTTTGGCTGTTCTATGCTTTGGCTGTTCTATGCTTTGACTGTTCTATGCTTTGGCTGTTCTATGCTTTGGCTGTTCTGTGCTTTGGCTGTTCTATGCTTTGACTGTTCTATGCTTTGACTGCACCGCTGGTGATGCCGCGGATGTAGTAGCGCATGCCAAAAACAAAAAGGATGACCAGCGGAATGGTGGCGATGGTGTAAGCCGCCATGCGCGGCCCCCAGTCGGTGACGCCATATTGTGAGGTGAACTGCGTCAACCCAACCGACACCACCTGCCGGCTGGGGCTGGAGATCGTCACCAGCGGCCAGATGAAGTCGTTATAGGTGCTGACCAGATGCATGATCGCCAGTGTGACCAGGATCGGCCACGAGAGCGGCAGCGCCATGCGCGAGTACAAGTCGAACTCGGACGCGCCGTCGATGCGCGCCGCGTCGAACAGTTCCTGCGGCAGCGAGGCAAAAAAGCTGCGGCAGAGCAGAATGCCAAAGACCTGCCCGCCCGCGGACCAGGGCAGGATCAACACCCAGCTTGTGTCCACCAGCCCAAGTTGGCGCACCAGCACAAAGGCCGGGATCAACGTGAGCACGCCAGGAATCATGAGCAGCGCCAGGATCAACAGATAGATCGTCTCCTTGAACGGAAAATGGTGGCGGGCAAAGACATAGCCGCTGAGCGACGCCAATATCACGACCACAACGGTGGAAAAGAGGGAGGCGTAGAGCGTATTGGCAATATAGCGCCACATCACCGCGACGCCATCGATGTAATTCTGCCAGCGCACCGGGTCGGGCAGCGACCAGAAGCGCCCGTAAATCTGGCCGTTGTCCTTGAGCGAAAAGACGACCATGATCACAATCGGCACGAGCGTCAACGCCAGCAGAAAAAGCAGGGTCAGGATAATTGCCGACTGCCCCCAAAAGTGGCGGCGAAAACGGCCAAACCAGCGATTCGCGGCTGAGCGTTGCGGCAGCGATTGATTTGTTTCAGTGATGGCTGACATCAGCGTTGCCTTTGTTCCTTTTCTGAGATCACGCAGCGACTGCTCATGCGTCGTACTCCAGCGCCGACGTGACCGCACGCATGTAGAAGACCGTGCCGCCCAGGATCACGAGAAACAGCACCGCGCCGATCGCCGAAGCCAGACCAAAGTTATTGAAACGGACCGCCTGGTAGTAAAGCTCCAGCGCCGGCGTGTAGGTGACGTTGCCTGGCCCGCCGCCGGTGGTGAGGAAGATCGACTGGAATTCCTGCACGCTGCCAATAAAGCCCAGGATCAGCAGCAGCCGGAACTGGCTCATCAACAGCGGGGCGTCAATGTGGCGGAAGCGCTTCCAAGCCGACGCGCCGTCCACCTTGGCCGCGTCAAACAACTCCTGTGGGATCGTAATCAGGCCGCCATAGAAGATTAACAGTGCAAAGGGGCTGACCCACGGGAAGCCAATGCCGATGATGGCGGCCAGCGCGGTGTTGGCATTGCCCAGCCATACGTTGGTGAGGTCTGATAATCCCAGCGCAATCAGCGTCCGGTTGAGCAGGCCGATATTCGGGTCGTAGATGTTCACCCAGACCAGAATGCCGACGACGCCCGGCACGACAAGCGGAATGATAAAGAGTGAACGGATGCCATATTGCAAAAAACGGTTGCGAATGGCAAAGAGCAGTTCAGCCACCAGCAGCGGCACGGTGAACACTTTGACGTAGCCCGCGATCACCAGAATGACCGCATTTCTGATGCCCACCCAGAAATAGGCGTCGTGCAGGATCGTCTCAAAATGTTGTAAGCCGACCCAGCGCGTTTCAATGCCTGGTTTCCAAACTGTGAAGGCATGATAAAGGCCCGACACGGCCGGGTAGTAGTTGAAAAGCAACAGCAGGCTGAGCGTAGGCACGAGGAAAAAATAGGAGGAGCGGTGACGCCACATCGCCGCGCCGGTTGCGCGCGGCGCGGCCGCGCGCACGCGCCAGAAGCGCTGGCCCGCCGCGCTCCGGCGCACCCAGAACACAAAGCCAAGGAGCAGCAGCACGATCGCAAGCGGGATCGCGATGCGCAGGAGCAACTGCGTGCGTTGTTGCATCGCAAACGTGCTGGCAAAGGCTGCCACGCCGGCAAAAAGCGCGCTGCCATCCCGGGCGCCCACCATAAAGAAATTTCCGTCCGGCGTGAGCGCCACCGCCTCGATGGCGGCCTCCAGCGCCCGGCTCTGCTGCACCGCGCCATCCTGTCCATCGAGCATGAAGATCGTGCTGTCTGCGCCGCCGGTCAGGATTAGCGTGCCGTCGGCGGAGATGGCGACGTCGCGCAGCCGGTTGCCGAGCGACTGGGTCCACAGCACATTGGAGGTGGCGCCGTTGAGCATGACGACATTGCCAGCGTCCGTCACTGCCACCACCCGCGCGCCGTTGCCAGTCGCAGCCACGCCGCGCACGGCATTCTGCAACTGAGCGCGCCACAACTCGCTGCCGTCGGTGTTGAAGAGGTGCACCTGCGAATCGCGCGTGCCCGCGAGCACGCGCGCCTGCTGCGCGCCGTAAATGGCGACCGTATCCGCGACATTGGGCAGCAGCGTGCGCCATAACAACGCGCCGCTGGCGCCATCCAGAGCGTAAACCGCGCGGTCTTCCGCCACCGCGGCCACCAGCGAACCATCGCGCGCAATGGCGACATCCAGAAAGATGTAGTCGCCGGGATATTCCCAGAGCTTGGCGCCGGTGTTGTCCAGCAGGTAGACGCGCCGATCTTCGGCGGCCACGGCGATCCTGGCGCCATCTGCGCTGACGGCGACGCCCCACACCGTGCCGGCCGGCGTAAACTGCCAGCGCGTCTGGCCGGTCTGGTCAAGTGCGGTCACCAGATTGTTGCGGCTGCCCACCACCTGGAGCGAGGCGTCGGCGGAGAGCGCCACGCTGTTGACGACATCGCCCGTTTGCAGCTCCCAGGCCGGCTCCTGCGCGCGTGCGCTGCCGGCGTCCAGCAGCAACAGGACGAGCAACAATCCTGGCAACCACGCCCTGCGCCAGATTTGGTTCGTTACGCTCTGGGTTTGCCTGTGCATAAGTGCGTCTCTTTACGCGAGAGGCGCATGTTTACACACAAACATGCGCCTCTCGCACCAGGGCCGCCTAGAAGTTGGCCGGTTTCTTGGTCGGATCTTCCAGATCAGTGGGCGTAAGTTGCTGATGCTCCAATACGGCGTCAAAGTTGTTTTCCAACGCCGCTTGATATTGATCCAGGAACTCATCCAGCGTGATCTTATCGGTGAAGTATTGCTGCGCCAGATCGACCCACTCACGCACGGTCGGTTGATAGTCGGCCACACCGCGCGCGCGGTAGGTGCCGGCCGTATCTTTTTCAGTGTTGCCAATCAGCTTGAGTGAGGCGAAGCGCTCCGCGTACTCCGGCGGCAGCGAGACATTCTTGATGACCGGCGGCCCGTTGACGCCACCTTGCGGGTTGTTGGGGTCAAGCCGGTTCTCCAGATAGAGGCCGTACCCTTCGGGGCTGGTGGTGAACATCAGGAAGTCGACTTCCAGGTTGTTCTGCGCCTGATCCTTTTTGGGAATGCTCCAGAAGCCGATGTTGACCTCGATGGTGCGCGCCGGTGCGTCGACCTCTGGCCCTTCCATCGTGGGGTTGTTGAAGCTGCCGATCTCGAAGACCGAAGCGGCCAGATCATCCGCAGACGGGGTGGGCGTCGCGGCGGCAGCGTCGGCGCCGGCGTAGCTGTAGGTGCCTTCCGCGAGGTTGCGGATGTCCTTCTCGAAGCTGGAGAGCAGCCACGCGCCGTCGAGACGAATCGCCGCCTTCTGCGTCAGGAAGAGCGGATAGGCGTCAGTCGTGCCGATCCAGCCGGGCGGCGTGCAGCGATCGGCGAACTGCTTGAAATTTTCGTACATAGCGCGCCACTTCGGCCCATTCACCGACTGCTCGCCGCTCTTAAGCGCGTTCATCTTGCGCACGACGTTGAAGGTGATCTCGGTGGCGTCGTCGTTGTAGGGATCGGTGGGGTCGTAAGTCCACTGGTCATCGATGCCAGGACGCGCGCACCAGTCGCCTTCCTGACAGCGCACGAGCTCCGCCTCGTCGCGCGTGAACTGATCGGCGTACATGCGCGCCAGCCAGCCGACGCGGAATTCCCAGAAGGCGCGGAAGTCTCCCTCGATCGCAACCGGAATATAACCGGCTTCGTCGAGCGCATCACACCAGGTGAGCAGTTGATCCCACGTCGGCTGGTTGCGATCGGTCTGCGCCAGGGCTTCAGCTTCAGCCAGAATCCCGGCTTCTTCAAAAGCCTGCTTGTTGTAGAACCAGAGCACCTGGACCGTCTCGGTGTTGAGCAGGAAGGTCTCGCCAGTGGTCGGGTTGCGCATGTTGGCCAGCGCGCTCTCTTCAAAATCCTCACGCCAGGGTTTGCCGGTGTAGGGCGATGTCTGATCAAAGTAGCTGGTCAGATCCAGGAACTGTTTGTCCAGCACCAGATCCGCGACGACGTTGCCGTTGACCAGCGAAGCCGCGGGGACGCCGCCGGCAAACTGCGTGCGGATCCACTCCTGATAGCCTTCCGGCGGTTTCAGCTCCGTGACGCAATCCACCTTTGGGTGCAGTTCTTCATAGGCCGCGCACAGCGCCTCGAAGGTCTGCGTGTCGTTGCTCTGGAACGAGATCACGATCTTGCCTTCCAGATCCGCAACCGGGGTCGGGGTGACCGCGACCTCCACCACGCCTTCTTCGGCTGGCGCGGAGGTTGCTTCTGCCGGGGCCGCGGCGCCAGCATCTGAGGCTGACGGGGCTGGCGCGGCCGGTGCGCACGCGCTCAGCGCCAGCGAGAAGAGCACGATCAGGGTCAGGATCGGCCACAGGGAACGTTTTGATGTCATAGCTCCGTCTCCTTTTGCTTCAGACTGAATTGTGTCAGAAATCGATCAACGCGATTGCAGAAAACTGGGTACGCTTGCGTCTCTTTTGGGCAATGCACCTCCTCGACCAAACAGGCGATGTTCAAGGTCGTTGACCACATCATTCCCGGCGTGCAAGCCGATCTGACGCTTCACTAGCCCGGCGCCGGCCCGGTCGATGCCCGCAGCACCAGTTGCGGCTGCACGACCACGTGTTGCACTGGCAGCGTGCGTGCACCGAGCCGCGTGATCGCCAGGCGGGCGGCTTCACGGCCAATCTCTTTGGCGTGCGCGCGCACGGTGGTCAACGGCGGGTTGAGATAAGCGGCCAGATTGATGTCGTCAAAACCAGCCACGGAAAGATCATCGGGAACCGTCAATCCTTGTTCCGCTGCCGCCAGCAAGACTCCGATCGCCAGCAGATCGTTGACGACCAGGAGGGCGGTGGGTGGTTGCGGTTGCGCCAGCAGGCGCCGCGCCGCCTGATACCCGTCCTCGATGGTGACGCCACAGCGATCCACCAGCGTTTCATCGACCGGCAAGCCAGCTTCAGCCAGGCTGCTGACATAGGCGTGCCAGCGGTTGACGCCAAGCGCCGGGCTGCCCACCCCAAAGACGAAGCCGATCCGAAGGTGGCCCAAGCCCAACAGGTGCGCCATCAGCGCTCTGGTCTGCGCCTCATAGCCGGTCACGACCGTGTCGGTGGCGATGAAATCATTGCCAACCATAACGATGGGATAGTTTCTGGCAGCCATTGCCTGCAAAAGCTCTCTGGATTGCTCGGGGAACGAAGGCAGCGCGATCAAGGCGTCGATGCGCCGCCGCGAGAGGGCATCGATAGCCTGCTGCTCGCGGTGCAGCGCCAGCGACGTGCACGACAGCAGCAGCTCATAGCCCGCCTGGTGCGCCTTCTCTTCCACGCCCTCCACGATTTCCCAATAATGTGGATTGTGCATGTCCGGGATCAGGATGCCGATGAGCTGAGACGATCCCGCGCGTAAAGATTTGGCGCGTGCATCGGGCTGATAGTCAAGGCGCTTGATGCCCTCCAGCACGCGCTGGCGCGTCTCTTCCGAGATGATGACCTTGCCGTGCGTCTGGCCGTTGACCACATAGGAGACAGTCGCCGTCGATACACCAGCCAGCCGCGCTACATCTGCTAAAGTAGGACGTTTTGCGCTCAAAGCACTCCGCCTGCGCGATTACGCTCGATCCGGAAATTGTTGCGCGTGCCCCATCAAATGGACGGCAGAAGATGCCGCAACCGATTACGGGCGAGTTCCAAGACCGGTGCTGCTCGTACTATTTCTATAACGACATAGATAGATTTACTGGGGTTAACCGATTAGGCTTAATCGATTAAGTCGAAAATAGCACGATTTTGGCGTCATGTCAACCCCTTTTTTGCGAGTTTGCGAGAGGCTCTACTCCAGAGCTGAGCGCAGGCTGCCAGTGCACTTCACAAAAATTCGGGAGAAGGCGGCGCAGCGCCGCTTATGCCAGTGGAGGCAAAAACCCTTGTTCATCAAAATGCGGGTCAAAGGCAGAGACGCGGTCGATATTCAGCCGCCGACATACTGTGAAACTCACACAATCCACCAGACTGAGCCGGCGACGATTGGTGGCAAGTGCGGCCGCGACGCCCTGCGCGTGCATGCTGCTGCAGCCATGCCGAGCCGTCCTTGTAGGAGCGTCGTCGTTTCGATCAGAATATAGTTCGAGGTCACCAATTCTGCATCGTCCGCTACCAGCCGGCGCCAGCGCTCGCTCGCTGTGGCATGATTGTCGTCGTCTTGGTCCAATATGCTGTAGAAAGCGGACGTGTCGACAAAGATCAAATCTCCACCTCAGCATATAGTTCGGCCAAGTAGCGGTCATGCTCCTGGCTTATGTCGCTGTGCTGCGAGGCATATTTTCCAACCACGGCCAGGGCGCGCGCTTTTCGCGTCTCCGCATCACTGCGCTCGTGCGCTTGCACATAGCGGTCAACGCTGCGCCGCGCTAGCGTGGCCATGGAAAGGCCCTCATGGGCAGCAAGTTGTTTCAGCCACTGCGCCTGCTCTTCTGTGAGTTGGATCTGCGTACGAATCCACTTTACCTCTTGCATAATCGGCCGCCAAAGCGATGTAACAATATGATAAAACGACAACATGACGAGTGATCCAGTCAAGTCATAGGGTTTTACCGGTTTCGCGTATCCCGCAACGGATAATTTAGCCGATGGCGATGGCGCGGCGCCGCACCACATAGAGCCAGCGCCCGGCCAATGTTTCGTCCACTTCAAGCGCCAGGCGGCCCTGCACCGTCGTCAAGGGTAATTGGCGCTCGCCGTAACCGGCGCGCCCGCTGCTCTGCTGGCGCCACGGCGTGATGGTGGGCTGCAACCCGCCCAGCCACAGCTCGACATTGCCGTCGTCGTGCAGATCGAGCGGCAATTCCGCCCTGCCTGGGCTGCCGCACCACACGCGCCACAAGGGAAGATAGGCGTCTGTCTGCTGCTCAGGCTGCAACGGGTGCCAGGCAATGTCCAGTGGCTGCGCCGCCCACGTCCAACGCTGCCCGTTCAGCTCGATGCCGGTGCACTGGCAGCCAGCAAAGGCGATCAACCGTCCCGCGGCATTGCAGCGCCAGATGACGGCATGGCGGCCGCGATAGGTGATTGTCTGCCCATTGACGCGCCAGCCGTCCAGTGCGATCGCATCGTCCGGCAGTGGATGGTCGCGCACGATCTGCTCATCAACTGCGGCATCACGGAAGAAGCCGCCGGGCCAGGCTTCTTCATAGTGGCGAAAGTGTGGGGCCACGGCCAGCGCGCCGTTGGGGAAGGCGCAGGCAACGTACTCTGTAGCACGCGCGCGCACCGTCGGATTGTCATTATCCGGCCCGGGCGTCTGCGACGGGTAAGCGCCAAGCGCGTGCAAGATTTCGAACCAGGTGCGCACCTCCACGCCGGTCGATGCAGCCTGGTCGTCGCGCGGGCGAAAGCCAAGATAGATTGCCTGCCCGCCGCGCGTAAAGCGCCTGCGCGTTCCCACAAGCCGGGCATGGTCAGCGCCGCCTGTACGGATCGTCGCCACCACTTCAATTTCGGCTGCGGCCGGCTGCACGGGAAAGACCCGATCCACCACAAAGTCGGTCAGGATCGACATCGGCGCGATGCCGGCCAGCGCACCGTCAAAGATTACCTGTCGCGCTGGCAGCGCCATGCCCAGCGGGTCTGCAATCTGAATGCGCGCAATGCCAAAGAGCGCGTCCATCTGCTTGGCGGCAGCCGGCGTCCCATCGCGGCTTAGCATGGGCGGAAGGCTTGACCAGATCACCGTGCCGCCACTGTGCACAAAATTTTCAAGCAGCGCCAGCAGATCGCGTTCCGGGAATGGCTCGTAGAGCACGCACAGGGTCGTGTAGCGCGCGCCGTTGACGTCCAATGCGCCGTCGGCAGTCACCGTGGCATATTCGACCAGTTTGTCCGCGGTGATGTAGTTGGCGTAACCGTACTGCACCATCCAACTCCCAAACTGCTCATCGACCGCGACCAAGTCTTGCGGGTAGAGCATGAGCACTTCAATGGTGCGTGCGGCGTAGTCGGCCACGGCGCGAAACGCGGGATGGCCGCCAGCGCCAAAGGCTTCGGTCACACCGGTCATCTGCTGGCGCACTGCCTCCGGCATCCCCCACATATAAGCCTGCGCCAGCGGTCGCCGGTTGAGCGCGGCCAGCGAACAGGCCAGCGCGCGACCATAGTAGTTGCGGTCGGCGTAGCCGCCTTCGGCCGTGTCGTTGTTGCCGCCGGAGAGGAAGTCGTTCCAGGCAAAATAGTTGGCGCAGGCCGACGCGGCCTGATGCACCGTGTTGGACCACACAAAGTCCGGGGTGTAGTCGTAGCGGCGGCGGTGTTCTTCCGGCGACCAGCTCTGCGGCACGCCGCCGATCGCCCATGCGTCGCAGGTGGGCGACTCCGCCCACGTGGCATGATAGAAGGTGTCCAGCACGCGACCGTTGCGCGCCTCCAGCCGCGCTTTGGCATCCAGCATCAGACGCACGACCGTCTGTTCCAGAAACTCATAATAGTTGCGCCGCAAGCGCAACGTTTGCTGAATCTCCTCCGGCGTTGGCCCCAGCACGTGCTGTGCGGGCAGCTTTGGTTCGTGCGTGGGCAGGAAGTCATGTTGATGGCTGGTAAAGTAGATCAGGTAGCGGGCAAAATCCGCGTACTGCGCGCCAAAGCGGTGCGCAAAGGCGCGCTGAAAGCCCGGCGATGCGTAGCGCACCACAAATTGACCCGCGTCCATGTGGGAGTGATAGGACCAATCCTGCTGGATGTGCATCTCGTCGGAGTAAAGGCCGCCCAGCGTGATGCCCTGGTCGTGATATTGATCGACCAACTGCGCCAGAAAGGCCGCGGCCTGCGGGCTGAAGTAATCCATCTCGACCGTTTCGTAGGTCAGGACAACCAGCACGCGATCCAGACCCGTCGGCCCGCCGGCGCCCTGTACGTTCACACGCGTCGCCAGGAACATGGCGCCGGCGTCCGCATCGCCGCCTTCCAGCAGATCGACGCCGGCCTGCGCGCCCGTCATGGTTTGCAGCGCCGGCCGCGCCAACTCGACCAGATCGTCGGGACGCACGGCAAAGAATTGTGTGCCAGGAATGCGCTGTTCTTTGAAGGCAAAGGCGCGCACGTCTTTCAACGTTACCGGCGTTGGCCCTTTGTTGTTGGTCCAGCGTCTGTGCTGCCACAGGCTCACCGTGTAGTCGCCGGTGAGTGGGTCGCGCAGCCCCTCGCGGTAGTGCATCCACTGTCCGCTTTCGCCGGTGCGCTCTGTGTAGCCGGCGCCAAGTTCCAGCGGCGACAGGATGCTTGGCTCCAGACGCAGGCCATGCGCCAGCGCCACATCGTGCACATGCTTGAGCGCGGCCTGAAATTCGGCTGCGTCGGGGTAAAGGCTGCGCTGGCTGCCGCCGAAGAAGTAATCGTAGGCGATGCGCAGCGTGGAAGCGCCGGCGGCCGCGCCCTCACGGCAGAAGTCGCGCAGGCTGATTGGCTGTGTTGCATGGGGATGGATCGCTTCAATCGGCAGGTCAGGGTCGTCCGCCATCGCCAGGAACTGCGCATCGGAGGTCAAAATGACGGCGATCTCTGGGTCCTCACTTTTCCAGGGCCAATCCAGATTGGCAAGCTGGGTGCGGCTTTGCTGGCTCATTTTCTTCTCCTGTTGTTATGAAAAAGCCGAGTTTCTTGAAGAAACCCGGCTTCTGGCTGCAAGCTGACTCAGCCCGTGCAGTCGCGGCTGCCTTCCGCCAGGCAGCTTCGCCTGCCAGCAAAGCAAGCAACGCCCCGTGCCTGATCGGGTGTGAGAACATGGGGAGAGTCTTCCATGACTACTGGGGGTTCTTCGGGCCGAGTTTCATGGGTTGTTTCCTGGGTAAATGTCATCCGACTGAAACACTTGCTCACACGTCTTTTGACGCATTGTACTTGGCCACACGGTCGTACATTGCGAAGATATCGAACGGTTGCTTTTTTTCTGAAGATGGCGGCTCAGTCAGTGTGTCCAGATAGGTCTCGCGATCGATTTCGATAGGATCGATCAAATCGGCGTCGAACATAGCGAGCACCTGTTGTTTGCTGTCAAAGTCGCGCAACTCGGCCAATGCATCAACAATGCTTGCCCACAGTTCGTCGATCTCCTCATCGTTGCCCGGCGTCAGGTTCCCATTCATGTGGAGGGACGGCAGGCGCGAACGCAGAAATGACACGATGTCCTGCCGCGTCTGTGGGAAGCGAATCGCGATCATTTTTAAGATGGAGACGCTCATGGCCGCGCCGAAATCCCATTCAATCCCCGGCGCCGCGTCCACCACAGCTTGGAAGACCGGGATGGCAGCGACGCCAAAATTGGAAGGATCCTCCTCGAACCATTCGATCAGGTTTTCATAGATCTCGGCATGGGTGTAAATGGCGGCAAAAACTGGCAGCGCCTTGCGTTCCCGATACGCAATCAGCAGGAATCCGTAGTGAACGGCGCGATACCAGCGTGGATCGTCGGGATCATCCCAGGCATCGTCAATTGAGGCGGCGAACTTCTCCAGGATTCTCTCTCGCAGCTCGAGCCGGCGCGCCATCAGGACGCGGAGTAACTCAGGCGGCAAAGTAATGCCAGCGCTTTCTAGGCGCGCCAGCAATTCATCGTTGGAGAGAGCCATGTAGTTTGTCATGTCTCGTCCTCATCTTTCCGCGAGCGTGATGGGGGAAATCGCGCCACTATAAACGCGGTGTAAGTTTGCCAGAGCACCGGCTGTGCGGTCAACTGCCGTTCAAACAATTGCCGGATGCGCACAATCTCGTCAGGCTGCAACGCCGCGGCCAGCCGGTCCGCGTAGGCCAGCTTCCCGCCGCGGACCGGTGTAAACCAGCGAGCGATCATTGCCGGTGTGATCAGCGTTTCGCTTGTCTCTGCCTCGCCTTGCAGCGAGACGGCCAGACCGGCCTCCACTAGAAATGCATGGAGATCGTGTTCGTCCCACCTGACCAGCGGGTCGGCGGGATCGGCATAGATAGCTTCCTCAGCGCGCTGCCAACGCTCCAGCAGATCAGCGCCAAGCGTGGAGGCGTCGATCAGCGCGTACAACCGCTGCGTGCGACGTGGAACGCGCTCAGCCAGACTGATCACGCCATCGGGCGCCAGCAGGGTGGCAAGCTCCTGACAAGCCGCGGCCTTGTCCGCCTCGTCGAGCAGCGCGTTGTAGCCGACGATAGCGTCGAAGCGGAGGGAAGGGGTGAGGGGCGAGAGGCGAGGGTTTGCGGCCAGCGTATCTTCTTTCATTTGCAGGGTTGATTTGGTTTGCAGGGATAAAAAGAGGGGGAGTTCCTCCAGCCTGCCTTCCATCACCACCGGACGTTCGATCTGCGGCAACCTTTCTGCGCTCTGGCGGAGGGCGTCGGCGTCGCGGCGGTTGCGCGCCAGCGCATAGACGCCGCCTTCCGGGGTGCGACGCACCGCCTCCCACGTCAGCAGACCGGCGCCTGCCTTCAGGTCAAGCACAATGCTGTGGTTGGACAAGCGGGCGGCGTCGAGAACGCGGTCGCGCATCTGTCCCAGCCGGACGCCCGCGCCAGAGATCGTGCGCTGCAACCAGCGTTCGCGCGCGGGGTCGTCGGGCGAGTGGGTCAAGGTTTCGCCGCGCGCCTCATCCGCGTCGAGCATGGCGGCCAGTTGCGCTTCGCGCCGCCGCGCCACCTCCACGCGGATCGCGGCTTCGTAGCCTTGGTCGGAGGGCTGATAGAAGACCTTGCCCTGCAAGGAAGTCGGCAGATATTGTTGCGCCACCCAATGGTCGCGATAGGCATGCGGGTAAAGGTAGCCTTCGCCGTGGCCAAAGCCCTCCTTGTCGCGGTTGCCGTCTTTGAGGTGGTTGGGCACACCGCTGTCCGCCTCTTTGCCCACCTGTTCCAGGGCATCAAAAAAGGCAAAGGTGGTGTTCGACTTTTTCGCCGTTGCCAGATAAAGCGCGGCCGTCGCCAGGTGAAAGCGTCCTTCTGGCATGCCTACCTGCTCGAAAGCCTGCGCACACGCGTTCACAATCTGGATCGCGTGCGGGTCGGCCATGCCTACATCTTCACCGGCAAAGATGAGCATGCGCCGAAAAATGAAGCGTGGCGCCTCACCGGCGTAGACCATTTTCGCCATCCAGTACATGGCCGCATCGGGGTCGCTGCCGCGCAGGCTTTTGATAAAGGCGCTGATGGTGTCAAAGTGATAATCGCCTTCTTTATCGTAGAGCACGGCGCGGCGCTGGATCGATTCTTCAGCGACGGCGAGGGTAATGTGGAGATTGGAGATTGGGAGATTGGAGATTGGGAGATCAGAGATTGGAGATTGGTAACTGGGAGCATCCGAGGTTTCCCGAAGCTCTAATCTCTGATCTCCAGTCTCCGGTTTTCCCGCACCGGTCGTTTCAATCGCCAGCTCCAACGCATTCAGCACCGCGCGCGCGTCCCCGTTGGCGACCTCCACCAGGTGATCGAGTGCATCTTCGTCGATGGTGACGCTCAGCGCACCGTAGCCGCGCACCGGATCGCTGAGCGTCTGCTTCACAACGGCGCGCAGGTCATTTTTGGTCAGCGGCACAAGTTGAAAGATGCGGCTGCGGCTGACGAGCGCCCTGTTGACCTCGAAATAGGGATTTTCGGTCGTGGCGCCGATGAAGATGACGGTGCCGTTTTCGACCCAGGGCAGCAGCGCATCCTGTTGCGCCTTGTTGAAGCGATGCACTTCATCCACAAACAGGATCGTGCGCTGCCCGTAAAGCTTGGCGCGCTGCTGCGCCGCGTCGATGGCCTCGCGAATCTCCTTGACGCCAGACAGCACCGCATTGATAGCGATAAAGTGGGCGCGCGTCGTGTTGGCGATGACGCGCGCCAGCGTCGTCTTGCCGGCGCCGGGCGGCCCGTAGAAGATCACGCTGGAGAGCTGGTCGGCCTCGATGGCGCGGCGCAGCAGGCGTCCTGGCCCGACGATGTGCTCCTGCCCCACATATTCGTCGAGCGTGCGCGGGCGCATCCGCGCGGCCAGTGGCGCGCTGCGCGCCATGCGTTCCTGGTGTGCCTGCTCGAAGAGATCCATCGCGTTACGTCATCACAAACTTGGGGCGATACGCGCCGTTTGTCAATGCCACGGTGCGCCGCCAGAGATCCTCCAGCGCGGCGACCGTGCGACTCAATGTCGGGGCATCGCGTCCGGGCGCGGCCAGGATGTCGCCGAGCGATTGGGCGTAGTCGTCCGGCTTGAGGGCAAACTTGTCGATCATCTGCAGCGCGCCCTTGTCGCTCATGTAATAGCAGCGATTCAGCGCAAAGAGCACCTGAGTCAGATTCGTCGCCACGCGCGTGAGACAGCCGGCGGTGTTGTAGACATCCCCTTGCGCGGCAAAGCCGCGCGCTTGTAGCAACGTGAACTCAGCGCTCCAGAGCGCATCGTTGACCACGCGCTGATGCAACGGCTCAGGATAGTGTTCTACACGCGCCTTCAACGCGCGGATGACGCCGGCAGGGTCGAACAGCGGCAGGCAAATCTGCGTCTCGGCCAGATAGGTGATGCTGTAGAAACCATAGGGCGGCTGCTGCGGATAGTCGTGATGGACGACGCCCTGCTCCGCCTCGGCGATCGTGCGGGTGACCTGTTCGAGATTGCGGTACAGAAAATCAACCTTGCCGGACGCCGTGTGAAGCCAGGCGCCGCCATTGACCCACGCGCCCCACGCATAGAAGTCGGTGACGGTGGGCGGTTGGACGGCCGCGGCCTGCGCGATCTGGGCGATCGCGTCGACGCGGAATGGTGCGTCGGGATAATAGTAGATGCCCAGATCAACGTCGGAAGTGGGGCGTGCGGCCCCTCGTGCATACGAGCCGCCCAACACGACGGCGACGACGCCGGCTGTCTCTGCCAGCGCGTTGGCCAAGTCAACGACAGTTTGCCGCTTGTGAGCAGGCAGTGACGCAGACAGTGACGCAGACAGTGACGCAGACAGCAACTCAAGCAGATGAGTGTCCATTGGATTCTGACTCCAGGATGAAGTCCGCCACCACCGGTCGATGGTCGGAGACGCGGTCGGCAGCCGTCCAGATAGTGCAGTCTGTGACGGCGGGCGTCAGCGACGCACTGGCAAAGATATAGTCAATGCGGATCGGCCAATCGTCCACGGGGAAGGTCACCGCGCCTGGCTCGCCAAAACGCCGGTAGAGATCGACATAGCCGGCTTTTTCCATGGCGTCGATCACCTGCGGGCCTTGCTTGTCGCCGGCAAGGTTGCCTCCCTGTCGCGTCGGCTTGTCACGCAGCGCGGCAAGCTGCTCCTCCGACCAGTCCCACCGGCTGACGGCGTTGAAGTCGCCCATCACTATGTGCGGCCGCGCGCGGTCGCGCGTGAGCCAGGTGCGCGCCACGCGGAGCTGCACAGCGCGAGCCTTTTCCTCCGTGTGGTCGAGATGGGTGACATAAACGGTCAAAGTGCGCTGGTCGGGCAGCAGGATGCGACCTTCCAACAAGCCACGCTGCTCCTTGCCGTCGAGCACACGATCCTTGTCTTCTTCCTTGGGCGTCAGGTGATGCGCAGAACTGGCGATAATCGGCCAGCGGCTGAGCAAGGCGTTGCCGTAGGCGCGGGCGGGCATATCCTCCTCGGCGGGCCAACGCAGACAAGGGCCAAAAACGACGTGCATCTCCAAGCGGTTGGCAAGCGCTTCCAGCGCCGGTCGCGCGTCGCCCTGCACGACGCGTGGATAGTAGACTTCATTGAGGCCAACAATATCGGCGCTAAGCGTGCGCAACACAGCGGTGAGGCCGTCAAGATTTGGCGCGCCGTCGGCCGTGCGCCAGCCATGGATGTTATATGTGACGATTCGCATAAGGGGATTGTATAATCGATCATCCGTCGATGACAATTGCGATGGCATCGATGCGCGAACGCGACATCTGCGTCCGCGCATCGCACCGGGCGGACGCGACATTTGCATTCGCCTGGCAGCCTCGACATGAACGTTCATCATTCATCAGAAGAAAGGCCTGGAACATGTCCCTTCCAACCCGCGACGAAGCCTACACGCTGCTCTGCACGTGGGTGCAATCGGAGAGTTTGCGCCGGCACATGCTGGCGGTGGAAGCGTCGCTGCGCGCCTATGCCCGCCACTTTGGCGAAGATGAAGAGTTATGGGGCGTCACCGGCCTGCTGCACGACCTCGACTACGAACGTTTTTCCGACATGGAAGACCAAATCAATGGGCACCCGCGCGCCGAGTTGCGACTTTTTCAGGAGCGCGGCTATCCGCCTGAGCTGATCCATGCGATTGAGGCGCATGCCACCTTTCTCGGCGCGCCGCGCGTATCGCGGCTGGACAAGGCGCTGCTGGCCTGCGACGAACTGACCGGCCTCATCCAAGCGGCCGCTTACGTGCGTCCCGACCGAGATTTGCGCAACGTCGAACTCAAATCCATTAAGAAAAAGTGGAAAGACAAAGCTTTCACTGCGGCCATCGACCGTCATGAAAACATGATCTTCATCGAAGAACTGGGCGTTCCCTTTGACGAGCACGTCCAGCGTGTGCTCACCGCGATGCAGGGAATTGCTGCAGAGTTAGGGGTGGCGGGCACTGGCTGAGATAGCCTTGCCACCAATCCTTACACGCGCGTGGGTCGAGGAACGTCCCGGCGTCGCGGGTGGCGATCTTGATGGCGCCGCGGTCCGCGACGCCGAGGATCTCGCCGTTGCGCAGCGCGGGCAGCGCGCCGCGGCCGGCGGCGTCGAGGCTCTGGTAGCGAGCGATCAAGCCAGGGTTGACGGCAAAGTCCTCCAGATGAACCATATAGCCAACTGCGGCCGTATCGCGACGCGTGTATGTAATGGTCAATCGCCGCGCGTCCGCGTAGAGCACGAGCGCGTTGAAATCGCCCATGATCGATGGGGCGCGGCGCGGGATGCGGATCGACTCGTTGGCGGCGGTTTCCATTGCCAGCAATGTCACTGGATAGCCTGAGATTGGTTCACCCCGGCAACCGGCGGGCGGGGCGCAGTTCCAGTCCCAATCGTAGACTTGATAGAGCGCCAGGAAGGTGGGCAGCCGCGGCGGGTCGAACATACCGTCGATCTGTGGCGCCTGCGAATCTGTGCCTCCTCCATAATTGACCAGCCCAAGCTGGCCTGTTGTTCCCACATAATTGCGGAGCGCCAGATTGAGATCTGGGTGCGCCTGCGCGGGCCGGTCGCTGGGCGGTGGTTCGACCGGGAGTGAAGCGTAAGATAAGGGGAGTTGACCGGGAGACGCCTCTGCCGCGGAGACCAGCGGCAGAAAAATTGCCAGCGCGTCCGGCGGGATCGTATCGCCGGGGATTGTATCGCCGGGTAAATCGCTACTCTGCGCGTGCAAGGGAAAATGGGCGGTCGTTGCGCCAAGCCCCATGATTGCGGTAAACACTACTAGAAAACTCAGGCTTCGACGACTGCATGAAATAAACATAATGCTCCCTCTGCTGGTGACGGCAGCGGCCGCCCAGTTGACGCCTGGCGTTGTTTTATTCAAGCTCTACGTGACTCTGATTGAGCACCGATCCGCCTAGCCTCAACAGGGCGGCGCCGATTTGACGAAGACAACCCTCCAAATCCGCGGCGATACGCGTTTTAGGAAGATGCAGAAATTCCCAGCGTTCGGTGGGAGGAATCTGGCGTGACTCTTGAGCAGTTCGTTCGTCTTGACAAGTGATGCCCAGATAGCCGCCGCGCGCCCGTAACGTAATATCGACTGGGCGGTCACCGGTGAGACGGTTTTTGAGGGGGCGCAAGTTGTGTTCGCGCAGCGCTGACCACAATTGCTCGAAGGGATCGTCCACCTGAAAGAGTTCCTTGACATCTTCGGCTGTTAAGAGCCGATCTACTGTCGTGTGAATAAAGGTCAACCGGCGGAAGGTGGCGGCGCGCACCGGTCGCTCCAATCGCTGCAGGGGACCGATATCAATGCGATAATAATAATCATGCGCGCGCGGATGGTCGGCCTCATCGGGTAGTAATTCGCGCCGGGTCAACAACCGATAGCGTCGTGTAGCGGCAAAAAAGGTGATCGTCTGGGCTTCGGGCTGTTGGTGAAATGCTCCGGTCTGATAGAATGCAAGGAAGTCTGCGCCAATGCGGCGCGGCGCTTTGCGCTGGGGAATTCGATACCAGCCCGCGTTTGCAGCACGCGCAAAGTCGACATCATTATTGAGGACGACGACCAACACCGTGCGACGCCGTGCTTCAGCATCTGGATAGATCGCTGACATGGCAAACCTTTCTGTAAGCGGATTGGCTGGCGATTGTAGCACAGCGCCGTGAGCCGTTCAAGTCTGGACTCGCTCGCCGATTCTGTGATCATCGTGAAGCGTCTGACGGCCATGTGCAACTGGCAAACGCATGAAAACATCTGGAGTAATCACCTATGATCATCTACCCCGTTCGGCGTGCTGTGACATCATTTGTTTGGTTTGTGGCAGCCCTCGTAGGTCTTTACGGGGTGACATTGGCTTTCTTCTGGTGGTTTGCGCTTCCGACCCTCCTCGATTTTCAGATCATGACAGCTTTGTTAGGCGGCGGCGTTTTGATCGTTGGTGCAGCAGGATTCGTTGCCTACCACATGCGATATATCTATCGCGTCCCGCGTGTTGGCGCCGTCGTATTGGCCGGATATTTATTGGCGGCAGGGTTGATTCTCGTCATGATGTGGGTGGCGGGCAGCCTGCTTTTTATTCATCCCTACGATGCCTTGCTGGTCGTGATTCTGATGCTATTTGCCGCTGGCGTTGTTGCTGCTATCGGCTACATACAATCGGCGGCAATCACCGACAAGCTTGCCTCGCTGACAAATGCCGCCGAATCGCTGGCAATGGGACGTTATCATGTGCGCGTCGAGATCGACGACAACGACGAACTGTCGCGCTTGGCCGCGGTGTTTAATGCGATGGCCGCCAGACTTGAGAGCGCCGACCGCAAAGAGCATCAGCTCAACCATCTGCGCCGCGATCTGATGGCCTGGATCGGCTACGATCTGCGAGTGCCGCTGCTGTCGGCGCGCACGACGATTGGCGGGATTGCCGAAGGACTCGCCACTGAACCGGAGAGGGTCAAGCCCTATCTCCGCACCGCGCGGCGCGACATTACCGCACTTTCCGATCTCATCGATGATCTTTATGATATGGCGCAGCTGGACATCAACGGCATTCATCTTCAACGGACACCGGCGCACATCGATGAACTGATCGAAGACGCGGTTGCCGCCCTTCTCCACACCGCAGAGCAGAAAAATATTACGCTGACAAGTCGTTGTATGCCTGGCATTCCTCTGATTGCGGTGGACGTGCGGCAAATCAGCCGCGTGCTGACCAATTTGGTCGAAGATGCAATCCAGCGCGTGCCCAAAGGCGGCAGCGTAAAAATCAATGCCTATCCAGCACGCAACGGCGCGTTGATCGAAATCATTGACACCTTTGAGGGGCTGCGTCCTGAAGACGCCGACGCCATCTTCAAACTCTTCTTTGGCGACGAAGATGTGCGTGGTCAGGCGCAAGCGACCGTGCGCCTTCGTCTGGCCCTGGCCGATGCTATCGTTCGCGCCCATGGCAGCCAGATTCACCCGCAACGCTTGGGCGTCCAAGGGCTGCGCCTGGTCTTTACACTGGCCCAGGATGGGGACATTGGCAACCTTAACGCGCGTGGCATGTAACAAGCCTGATTGAACTCCGATCCTCATAGTTTGACTCCGACAAGTGACGGATTTTGTCACCGCCTGCAAACGGTATGATCCCGTCATCACCGTACGTTGAGCAGCCCTGTTGCTCAATCAAATGTCGCCAGTAATAATCAGCGTGGTTCAGTAGTTCCTTCGTGGAATAGCAAGTTCTATCTGATAGGGTTGTGCTGTCGGCGCTCTCGAAAGGAGCGGCAATGCGTTGCCTTTTCCTGGCTGGCTTCCGAGCGATCCTGAAGGTGTTGTGTAATTCTCTGTGGCGCTCCCTGATGATCATGGGATGGATCCTGCTGGCCGGCGGTCTCTTCTGGCTTGCACCGCAACCCGATGTCCGCGCACAAGGCGCCCTCTGCACAATCTGCATCAGCCAGGTGTACGGCGGGGGCGGCAACAAGGGGGCGCCCTACAATTCTGATTTTATCGAACTTTTTAACGCCACCGACGCCAGCCTGTCGCTGGATGGTTGGTCAGTCGAGTATGCCCCGGCTACTTCCGCAGATTGGCAACCTGTTCCGCTGGGTGGACGTACGATGCCACCATACACCTATCTGTTAATTGGGATGGCCGCAGGCAACGAGGGAGCGCCGCTACCATCGCCCGACCTGACGAGCAATTTAAAGATAGCAGTGGATCAAGGCAAAGTAAAACTGCGTGCGCCTGACTCGCCCCCGCAGACGCATGTGGATCTGCTCGGTTATGGAGCCGACGCCAACAACTATGAAAATCAACCTGCCGCTGCCGGTTCTAATACCAAAACGTTGCGTCGGCGGCTTAGCGGTTGCACTGACAGCAACAATAACAGCGCCGATTTTGAAAGCTCGGCGCCACTTCCGCGCAACAGCAGTTCACCGTCAAATCCCTGCGCGCCGCCCACGCCCACGCCCACGCCTACACCTACACCTGAACCGCCCTCCCCCACGCCAACTAATACTGAAACGCCCAGCCCCACCGCGACTGCAACCAACACGCCGGAATTGTTGCCCACTGAAACGCCCAGCCCTACTCCCACTGAAACACTCAGCCCCACCGCAACCAACACGCCCGAATTGCGGCCCACTGAAACGCCGGCGCTTATTCCGATGGTTCGCCTGAGTGAGATCATGGCCGATCCATCTGTTGATGACGCAGTCGGCGAATTTATTGAAATCGCTAGTGTGGACATTATCCGCGTCAACCTGCGAGGTTGGCGGCTGACCAGCGGCAAACGCAGCCATGTCATCGCTGCCGATCTTTGGCTTGAACCGGGCGCCTATCTCGTCCTGACCAAAGGGGACGCTGCCACACTAGCCAATTACGTCCAGTCGGACTATCAGTTTTCTTCGCTCCAACTTGCCAATACCAATGGCAAACTTTCGCTCTTTCCTCCAAACAGTGCTGGCGACGCTCAACCTGTGGACGAATTCACCTGGGACAAGGCCAGCCCTGGCGCCAGCTTCGAACGCACTGACTTGTTCGGCAACAACTGGGTCGTCGCCGCGGCGCCATGGTCCACCGCTCACACCGACAAGGGCAGCCCCGGCGTCGCGTTTGTCGCTCCCGCTACGCCTACTGCCACAGCAGTTGAGACGCCTGCCGCATCACCAACGGCGACGCCTATTCTCCTACCGACCCTCACGCCGACTTCCGGCCCGGCGCCACTGCTTCGCCTGAGTGAGATCATGGCCGATCCCCAGGCCATCAACGATGAGCTTGGCGAATTTATCGAAATTGCCAACATAGACAGCGTGCGCGTCAACCTGCAAGGTTGGCGGCTGGTCGACAGCGGCAATCGCAGCCATGTCATCGCCACTGAACTGTGGATCGAACCGGGCGCGTATCGCGTTCTGACCAAAGGGGACGCTGCCACACTTGCCGATTATGTTTATTCGGATTATCAATTCTCTTCGCTAAAGCTGACCAATACCGATGGCGTCCTTTCGCTTTTCGCGCCAAACAGCGCCGCCGACGCCCAGCCTGTGGATGCTTTTGCCTGGGGCGGCGCCAGTCTGCACGTACAGGCTGGCGCCAGCTTCGAGCGCACCGACCTGTTCGGCAACAACTGGATCGTCGCTGCAACGCTGTGGTCCACCGCTCACGCCGACAAAGGCAGCCCCGGCGCCGCCTTCGCTGGCATCACCCTACCCACCGCAACGCCGACACTGACGCCGATCGTTTTTCCCACGCCTACGCCAACTGCGGGCCCCGCGCCGCGCATCCGTCTGAGCGAAATCATGGCCGACCCCCAGGCGGTGGAAGATACGATCGGCGAATTCATCGAGCTGGGTAATGCCGATGTCGCGCCTGTCAATCTGCGCGGCTGGCGCTTGCAGGATAGTGGCGGCCGCGCTCACGTGATTGGCGCCGATGTGTGGATCGCGCCAGGCGCGTATCTGGTCTTGACTCGCGGCGACGCCGCCACACTGGGCAGTTACGTCCATTCTGATTATCGCTATGCTGCGTTGCAACTTGGCAACACGACAGGCGCGGTGTCCCTCTACGCACCGGGCAGCGCACCCGCCGACCCGCCCGTTGACAGCATCGCGTGGGGCGACAGCCTGCGCATTCGCACCGGCGCCAGCCTGGAGCGCGTCGAGCTCGCTGCCAGCGCATGGGTGGTGGCGACGTCGGCATGGACAGCCGCGCACACCGACAAGGGCAGTCCGGGCGCGGCGTTTGCGGGCGGCATCTCGCCCACGCCGACTTTCACACCGCCGGCTACACTCATTCCATTGCCGACACCGACGCCGACGCCTTTGCCGGAGTGCTGGCTGCGCCACAGCCAGGCAAGCGTGCTTCAGATCGACGAGGTGCATTTCCAGGGCAGCGACGGCGAGTTCATCGCCCTGATCAATCTTGGCAATGACCCGGTCTCGCTGCGTGGATGGATGCTGGGCGACGCCGAGACGCCTGGCGACAACGAGGGCATTGTCCGCCTGCCGGAAGACGCCATCCTGGCGGGCGGTGGCATCTATGTGGTCGCTCGCAATGCCGCCGCTTTCCGACAAGTTTACGGCCAGCCGCCTGACGCGGAATGGGAAGCAAACGATGACACTGTGCCTGATCTGCTGCGCGAGCCGCGCCTGGGCGGCGGCAGGCTGGCGCTCGACGATGGCGGCGATGAAGTCGTGCTGCTCGACCCGTCTGGCCTGTTGGCTGACGCGGTCGCCTACAAGACAGCGGCATACGCCTCTCTAGCCCTGGAGGGACAGCTTACGCTGCCAACCGGATTGTCTTTGCAGCGTGTGCCGGACGCAGATTTCGCCGCTGTGCGCGATGTCCGTCATCGATTTTTGGCGGCATCGCCGCGCCCCTTTGAGCGCCGGGGCCTGCCGCTGCCCGCCTGGCGGGAACCGGTCAAGCTCGACGTCGGTTTCCAGGCTGCTTGGGGCTCGCTGGGTGGGGCGAGCAACTTTACGCCAGGCTTCACCGCGCCGCCCCACTATTTGCTGGCGGAAGCCGCCGCGCAAGGCCTCGATTTTCTGGCGATCGCCGACCAGACGCCGACGCAACCGGTGCGCACCCTGGACGGCATCACGTCAGTTGCCGCCTGGCGCTGGCGCGAGGGTGATGATGAACTCATCCTCTACGATAACATCTTACCCGCCGACCTCTCCCGAGCCGGCATCATGGCACACCTCGCGGGCGCCGGTTTGCTGTGGCAGAATGCCGGTGAATTGGAAAGTTTTCATAACGCCCCACTCCTGTCTGCGCGCGGCAGCGCGCCGCCTGCCAGTCTGGCGGACTGGTTTGCTGCCTGGCAAAGCAATCTTGTCCCTGCACTGCCGGCGGGCAATGGCAACCCCGACTTGCCGGGGTTCCCGCAGCTTCAGCCTCGTTACACTGGGCTTGCTGTTGTCAGTTCGGATGCAACCGGCATTCAGGAGGCATTGCACGCACGGCGCGGCTGGGTGGCGACCTCCCCCGGCCTGTGGCTCACCATGCAAGCTGAACGCGGCGACGGGCAGCGCGTGTGGATGGGACAGTGGCTGGCGCCTGCCAACCAGGTGACGCTGCATATTGGCTACGGCGACCGCAGCGGCGAAATGGCCGGACTGGCGATCTGGCAAGATGGTCGCCCGCTGCACCAACTCGACCTGCCAACAGCCGACGGACGCTGGAGCGTGACGCTCCCTGCTGTGCCGGGCGCGATCCTGACCGTCGTCGCCACCCAATTCGACGGCGACTTTGCTGTGACTGCGCCGTTTTTCATCGAACCCGGCGAAACTGGCGCGCTGATGCTGAATGAAGTGCTGCCGGCGCCGCGCAACGACTATAATGGTGATGGCAGCGTCGACGGCCAGGATGAGTACATCGAACTTTACAATCCAGGCAAACTTCCACTCCCACTCACTGGCTGGACATTGCAGGATGGCGACGATGACGCCACCTCGCATCACATGACCTTCGGGCCCGGCCGCTTTCTTGGCGGCCACGAACGCCTGCTTCTACTGCACAAGGCGAACCGCTTGAGTCTGCGCAATGATGGCGGCGTTGTGCGCCTTCTCGACCCGCACGGCGTCGAGCGCGAGCGCATCGCCTGGGATGACGGCTTGACGCGTGGGCGCAGCGTCGCACGTATTCCCGATGGCGGCGACTGGGTGTGGAGCGCCGACGCCACACCAGGGACGGCCAATACCAACACGGGCGTCAACAATTTTGCACCCTGGCCGTCTGCGCCTCCACCAGCCCCGTCGAACAACGCGCCGCTGCCCAACCCGGCCGTCGAGGCCACTGCCGGACAGACGGGCGGGCCGCCCGGCTCGATCGCGCAATCCAAGTTGTCCGGCCTAGGCGCGTGGGTGGAGTTCCGCGCCGTTGTGGTGGCGCCGCCGGGTTTGTTCAACAGCAGTATCTATGTGGCTGATATCACAGACGACGGCGTGACGGCCGGCATTGGCGTCAATGTTTATTTGCGCCGCGGGGAGTATCCACCCCTGGAGGCAGGAGATCTTGTTCTGCTGCGCGGGCGATTGGACTCCTTCCGCGGCGAGACCGAGTTGATCCTGGATACGCCCGACCAGATCTGGCGCATCGCCGGCGGCGGGGTGCTCCAGCCGTTTGTCACGCGCCCACGCGCCATTGGTGAGTCTCTGGAAGGACGGTTGATCACCTTCCGCGGCGTCGTCACTGGCTGGCAGAGCGACAGCATCTTCCTGAGCGACCCCGAGGACCCGGACGCCGAGCCGGTGCGCGTTACCGTGCGCACGACGCTGCCCTGGAAACGCCCTTATGTAAAACTTGGCGAATTATGGCAGGCAACTGGCATGGTCAGCCAATTTGCGCGTGAAGCGCCCTGGAACGGCGGCTATCGCATCCTCGTGCGCTGGCAGCATGACCTGGTGCGAGCGGGACAATAATCGGCATCCGCGCTTGCACGGAGAATCCCGCGTGCGTCGCACTTGTCAAGATGCCTGCCCTATCTCACTGTCCAAGAATTTCCCGTATGTCTTTATAAAGTGGCTTCAATCGTTTGTACAGGTGAAGGTAGATGCGCCGGTAAAGCTGGTCGTACATGACATGTGTGCGATGATTTGGCTCGAAGACCTCACCGGCGCGCGTCATTGCGCGCACAGCAGTGGCGAAATCGGGATGCAGATTTAGTCCGACCGCAGCGTCAATGGCCGCCCCCAATCCTGATGTTTCGTACACATGCGGGCGGCTCGCCGGCAGCCCAAAGATGTCTGCCGTGAGTTGCATCGCCGCATCGCTCTGTGATCCGCCGCCAGAGATGCGCAGCTCGGTGATGGGCGCGCGGGCGCGTTTCTCCAGCCGCTCCTTGCCTTCACGCAACCCGTAGGCCAACCCCTCCAGGATCGCCCGGTAGAGATGAGCGCGCGTGTGCACATCTGTAAAGCCGATGACCGCGCCCATTGCCTCCGGCCCCGGCACTTTGAGGCCGGGCGACCAATAGGGCTGGAGCATCAACCCGTCGCAGCCGGGCGGCACATCCGCCACCAGGTCATCGAGCAACTTTTCGGGCGCAACGCCCTGTTCCTCGGCGAGTTGCAGTTCGCGTTGACCGAACTCAGTTTTGAACCAGCTCACCATCCAGAAGCCGCGATAGATCTGCACCTCCAGGTTGTAGGCGTGCGGGATGGCGGCAGGATAGGGCGGGATGAGCGGAATAGGCTCGATGTAGCGCGTCTGCGTTGTCGTGATTGTGGCGGTCGTGCCGTAGCTCAGGCAGCCGATGTGCGGCTCCAACGCGCCGACGCCGATCACTTCGCACGCTTTGTCGGCCGCGGCGGCAATCAGCGGGAGTCCTGGGGGAATCCCAGTTGCAGCGGCAGCCTGCTCGCTGATCTCGCCGATCTGTCCAGCAGGTGGCACCAGCTCAGGCAAGAGGCGGGCGTCCATCGGCACGACGCGCCACTTCCAGTCCCACTTGGACGCCCAGCGCAGCCGCTTGTAATCGAAAGGCATAAAGCCAACCTGGCAGCCGACCGAGTCGGCAAAGCGGCCAGTCAGTTTGAAGGTGAGATAGCCAGACAGATAGAGATATTTGTAGGTCTCAGCCCAGATCTCCGGCTCATGGGTGCGGATCCAGTTCGCCTCAGCCTCGGCCTGGATGTAGGCAATCGTCTCTGACATGCGCGCTGCCTTGAACGCCAGTCCCCACAGCCCGCCGAGCGGCGTCTGCCCCGGTGTGCGTCGCTGGTCCAACCAGACAATGGCAGGGCGCAGCGGCTTGCCCTGGCGGTCGACATTGATCACCGTGGCGCGCTGCGTCGTCAATGCCACACCGGCAATTGCCTCTTTGTATACCTCGGGCTTGGCCCACAATGACTGGCACGCCTGGCAGAGCGCGCTCCAGTAATATTCCGGGTTTTGCTCGGCCCAGCCTGGCTGGCGCGCAAAGTAAGGCTCGATGTGCACCTGCGCTTTGGCGAGCAGGTTGCCGCGCAGGTCAAAGAGCAGGGCGCGCACGCTCTGGGTGCCGTTGTCGATCGCAAGTAGTTGGTCGCGCATGGCGGGTGCTCGGTCGCATCAAGTGGATGAAGGTAGATGAAAGGATGGTAGCGGAAGGGCGGGGAACCGTCAACCTGCGTTAGACGGGATAAATCGTCCCACCCAGCGCATGACCGCAGCCTCATGACAACGGGGCGCACACACCGGTATCCTCTGCTTACCCCCTCGACAAGGGTTGAGTATTCAGGAGGAACGTATGCGCATCACGAAGGTATTCGCTTCTTGATCGCTGGCGTGCTGCTGGCGACCGGGCTGGGCGGCGATCCCTGTGGCTGCTTGCCTATCCTCCGGCAAACTGACGGACTGGCTGAACGTTCCGGCTGGCGGCAGGTTGTACCGGCACAGGAGCAGGGCGATTGCTGCGCTGATCAGGAAACCGTTTTGGATGGGATCGGCATTGTTTACGCCATTGTGGTGGGCCTGATGGAGTTCGTGTGGCCAACTACGGGGGCGCCACCGTGACGGTCATCGACGGCGCGAGCTCCGTGGCCGTAGCGGTCAATCCGGCCACCAATCAGGTCTACGTCGCCAACGTCTAGCATCACCGGTGGGCGGGTGGACGAACAAACGAACGAAAGCAGAATAGCGAAATTTGCCTCTCATCCCCGCCCATCCATTGCAATGGGATGGGCGGCCCCCCTCATGGTTGCTAGACAGGTGTAGTACTCGCCGCAGGCACGGATAGCGGTACGGCGTGTAATTCCGAACGGTGCAATTCAATCTGCCAAAGATATTTTCATCGGCATTTTACCCTCAATGATAATCTTCATAATCGACGACTTCAGCACTTCCCTCCACAAAGCGGAACGTGATACGCCAGTTCGCTTGCACCGTGACTAACCAATCACCTTGACGATTGCCTTTCAGTTCATGCAGATGCAAGGTTGGGATGTTCATGTCGTCCAACGTACGTGCCTGATGGAAGTGCGGACCTTTCATGTTCAAGCTTTTTGGCAAGCGTAGTTTTCCCTGAACAAGGAAGTCCAACCATCAGATAAAGAGTTGCCACACGTTTTTACTCCTAAGGATGGTTTACAAGCTGCCTAATGGTTTGCTCAGGGACTTGGCGCTTTAGCTCCGAATGCCGCTTTTACCCAAACCAAACCTGGCAAAACCGGCCGCGTACACCCTTGGCGCAGCCAAGTCCCCTGCAACTTGGGGTGTGCGGCATTTTCTTGCGTAGATACGTCGTTCCTGGCTATCCTTGATTAAACACTGACCAGCATTTTCCCCCGGTTTTCTCCAGTGAATAAACCGATAAATGCTTGGGGGGTATGCTCAATTCCTTCAACAATCGTTTCTTCCCACTTCATCTTGCCTGTGTGGATCCACTTCGCCATATCGGTTTGGAATTGGGGAAATTGATCATAATGATCCGAAACGATAAACCCCTGCAACAATAAACGTTTGCCAATCATAACTCCGAGATTTTGCGGTCCCGATTGTGGTTCAGTTTGGTTATACTGCGAGATCATGCCACAGACTGGAATGCGTCCAAACGGATTCATATTGAATAATACGGCTTCGAGATGTTCCCCGCCGACATTCTCGAAATAAATATCGATACCATTCGGACATTGCCGCTGTAGCTCAGCAGATAAATCATCAACTTTCTTGTAATTGAACGCTCCATCAACACCAATTGTATTGAGCAACCAGTCAACTTTCTGATCCGAGCCTGCACTGCCCACCACGCGACACCCTTTGATTTTTGCGATTTGGCAGACAATCGAACCTACTGCGCCAGACGCAGCCGATACATACACCGTTTCTTTTTCTTGCGGTTTTCCGATGTTTAGGAGCCCCACATAGGCGGTCATTCCTGGCATTCCCAGAGCACCAAGGAATGATTGAATGGGCGCGCGGGAAGGATCAATTTTGGTCAACCCTTCACCATTCGATACAAAATATTCTCGCCAGCCGGCAAAGCTCAGAACATATTCCCCCGCCTGATATGCTTTTGAATTAGATACTATGATCTTGCCAACCGAACCGCCTGTGATGGTTTCGCCGATTTGAAATGGGGGTGTATAACTTTTGTGATCATTCATCCTTCCCCGCATGTAGGGATCAACCGAGATATATTTATTTTGAACCAATATTTCTCCTTCATTGGGTTCTCGGATGGCAACTTCTACGATTGCAAAATTACCTTCAGTAGGGATGCCCACTGGACGTTGCCGTAACTGGATTTCTCGACTGATGATTTCTTTCATTTCTCTGCCTCACTTATGATGCTTTGCCGTCCCAACATGTTCATCAACTGATAGGATCCACCACACTGCCGATTATCGGTCAAGTCGGCAAAATAACCAATCGTTTTCACTGGAAAAGGGCATCATCCCCCGCAAAGCCAGAACTGTGCCACGTTGGCAGTTCCACCTAGCTGCCTGAGCAGGATCGCAACAAGGGGCATTGAAGGCTATGTTCAGGGTAGCCACTGTCACAACGCGCCCACCATCTCCAGCAACGGCTCTTCCTCGCCGTCGATCTGCTCGCTCAGCCGCGCGGCGGCGAGCACTGGCAGCCAGGCGTCAAGGTGCGCCGAGGCAAACGGGCGACGTTTTTGATAGGCGCTGATGTACGCGGCGTAAAAGTGCTGTCGCGCCTGATCAATCGCAGCTTGCAGCGCCTCATCCTCGACCGGTGCGCGTGCAATGCGGAAAAGCAACGTGGTGCGCGCCACATCGGCCACGGGATTGCCGCGGCAGGCCGTCACCCAATCGATGATCACCGGCCCCTGCGCGGTCAGCAGGATGTTGCCGGGATGAAAATCGCCGTGACAGAGCGCATCGCCGCCGGTGAGTTGCGCCAGCCGCTGCTGCGCACGCTGCTTCTGGGGCGCGGTCAGCGCTGGCGCATGGTCGATGGCATGAGTGAGCGTCGCACGCTGGGCAGGCAATGCCGGCGCGCTACAGCCATGCATCGCTGCGTGTAGGTCGCCAAAAGTTATGGCAAGCACAGACGCGGTCGCGGGCTGTTGGGCCATGGCGTCGAGCATGGAGGGGCCGTCCATGCGCGTGTAGACAATGCCCAGCCGGCCTTCAACTTCGACCAGTGCACCGCCGGCCACCGGTGCAGGCAAGCCGGCTGCGGTCACAAGGTGCGCAATGCGCGCCTCGCGGCGCACTTCATCCTCCACCCAGGCGCGCGGCATCTCCGCGCGGTAGAGCTTGAGCACGTGGGTTGCGCCCCAGCCAAAGACCTCCGCGGTGCGACCTGCGCCGAGGAGCGGTCCCAGGTGATCGGCCGGTGCGGTCACGGTGCTCCTAGCTGGCGTCAGCTGGTCCGAAGCTGCTGCGGCAGTTTGTCTCGTCATCTATCCTCCTGCTATATTGAGATGCATGAACATCGATTCACGCACGATCTACTTGCACGACGTGGCGCTGAGCGAGGCGCTGGCGGCCTGGCACGCTGCGCTACAGGATCATCATCTGCTGCAACCGCTGGCGAGCGAAACTATAACACTCGACCGCGCGTTGGGTCGCGTCACCGCGGCGCCGGTATGGGCGCGCATCTCTTCCCCTCATTATCATGCTTCAGCCATGGATGGCTATGCCGTGCGCGCCGAGGAGACGCGCGGCGCCACCGAGACCAGCCCGCTCCTGCTCAGGCTGGGCAGCCGCGCCCATGCACTCGACACCGGCGACCCGCTGCCGCCCGACGCCAACGCGGTCATCAAGATTGAAGACACCCACATCGTCACGCAAGACGGGGTTGACTATATTGAAATTCTGGCCGCGACGCCGCCTTGGCGCTATGTGCGGCCCATGGGCGAAGACATGGTGGCGACAGAATTGGTGTTGCCGGCCAACCATCGCATCCGGCCACAGGATATTGGCGCGATTGCCGGCTGCGGCCATGCCACGGTGACGGTCTATCGCCGCCCGCGCATTGCCATCCTCCCCACCGGCACCGAGTTGATCCATCCCGGCGACCCGCTCAAGCCGGGCGACATCATTGAATACAACTCGCTGGTGCTGGCTGCACAGGCGGAGGAAGCGGGCGCCATCGTCACGCGGCTGCCGATTGAGGCCGATGTGCGCGAGGCGATCAAGTCCACCGTGGAGCAGGCGCTGGCCGAGCATGATCTGGTCGTCATCAACGCCGGCTCGTCGGCGGGTTCGGAAGATTTCACCGCGTCGATTGTGGCAGAGCTGGGCGCGCTCTGTGTCCACGGCATTGCCATGCGACCCGGTCATCCTGTGATTTTGGGGGTGGCGGGTGGCAAGGCGATCGCCGGCATCCCCGGCTATCCCGTTTCCGCCGCGATGACCTTCGACATCATTGTGCGGCCGCTGCTCTATCGCTGGCAGGGGCAACTGCCGCCCGCCGCGCCAACGCTGGAGGCGGTGCTGACGCGCAAGGTGCTCTCGCCGATGGGCGAGGACGAGTTCATGCGCGTCTCGCTGGGCCGGGTGGGGGACCGCATTGTGGCCACGCCTTTGGCGAGTGGCGCCGGGGTGATCATGTCGCTGGTCAAGGCTGATGGCATCGTTACGATCCCGCGCTTCTCCGAGGGCCACCATGCCGGCGAAATGGTGACGGTCGAGCTGCTGCGTTCGCCGCGCACCATTGACAACACCATCGTCGCCATCGGCAGCCACGACATGACGCTCGACGTGCTGGCGGATCTGTTGCAGCGCAAACACCCGACGTTGCGTCTTTCGTCGAGCCACGTCGGCAGCGTCAGCGGGCTGCTCGCCTTGCAGCGCAACGAGGCGCACCTGGCCGGCAGCCACCTGCTGGACGAGGAAACGGGCGAATACAACGTGGACTACATCCAGCGTATGCTCGTAGCGCAGGGTATTCACGTCGTGCTGCTTGGTTTTGTCAACCGCACCCAGGGGCTGATCTTGCCCAAGGGCAATCCAAAAGGGCTGAAGGAACTGGAAGACCTGCTGCGGGAGGATGTGAACTTTGTCAATCGCCAGCGCGGCGCGGGCACGCGCGTGCTGCTCGACTATGAACTCAAGCGCCGCGCCATCAGCCCGCGCCAGATTCAGGGCTACGAACGCACCGAGTACACACATCTTTCCGTGGCCGCCGCGGTCAAGAGCGGCGCGGCCGACACGGGGCTGGGCATTCTCGCCGCGGCCCGCGCGCTCGATCTCGACTTTGCGCCCCTTTTCGAAGAGCGCTACGATCTGGTGATTCCGCAATCCTATTATGAATCTGCGCTGCTCAGGCCGCTGCTGGCGCTGATCCGCGACCGCGCTTCGGGATTTGCTGACGCGGTGGCGGCCATGGGAGGCTATGGCGTGGAACGGATGGGGACGGTGCTGGCAGAGCTGTAGTGCACCCCGATCTCAGTTCGATCCGTTATACGTTGCAGGCGCGACAAGCAATGGCAAGCGAATGACGCGGCTTCAGGCGGATTCCCGCTGATTTTGATCCGCGCCGATCCGCCCAATCCGCGTGCTATGCTTAACCTCGCTGGATGGTTTCTTCAGTTCTTTGCCAACAAAACTTCGATCCCACGTTTTGCCAATTCCAGGCGCGTGCTGGCCGGCAGCGCGTGGTCGGTGATCAACTTATCGACGACATCGAGCGGCGCGATCTGCATGACCGACTCCTGCTCGAACTTGGTGTGGTCGGCCAATAAAATTACTTCGCGCGCGGCGCGAATCATCGCCTGTTTGACCGCCACCTCGGCCAGGTTGGTATGCGACAGGCCAAAATCGAGTGACACACCCGACACTGCCATAAAAAGCTTATCTGCCCGCAGCTCGCGAAAAACAGTTTCGACGGTTGGCCCGATCAGCGTCTGGCTTTCGTGGCGAAGAATGCCTCCGGTCAGAATCAAGTTGATGTGGGGCCGGTTGCGCAGCACGTCGAAGATTGCCATCGCATTGGTGATCACCATGATGCCGGATGCATCCCGCAGCGCTTCCGCCAGATAGGTCGTAACTTGCCCGCCGTCGATCAGGATCACATCGCCTGGCTTGACGAGTTTGCTGGCTTCGTGGGCGATCCCCAATTTGCGCAGTACAAGTTCATCCCGCAGATTTTCGGCCGCATCGGCCACTGCCAGGACAATGCCCAGGCGCCATGCATAGCTCTGCATGGCGGCCGTCAAGCTCTGATACCACTCATGCTCGCTGAACGGCACCAGGAAACCAATGCGGTTGGGCAGGGCATGATGCGCCGCCGATTGGAAGCCAACCGGCGCTTGCAGATAAGTGGCCGCCTGTTCCAGCGACAACAGCCAATCGTCATTTTGCTGGGTGTAGATCTGTGGCAGCGATTCTGCTGTCAGCACCGCGTGCGGGGTAATGATCTGCGCGGGCATTTCCACCCCGTTAAAGGCATCGATGGCCGCCTCGACGCAGAGCGGGCCGACGATCTCTGGGAACATCGCCAGGCCGGCCTTCAGGTGCTCACGTCGCAGCAATTCAGCTTTGAGCGTTTTGCCTTCCAGTCCAAAGGTGAGCACCAGGACGGCGGCGGGATCGACGCCTAAATCTCTACAGGCTTGAATCGCACCACACGCGACAATATCGTTGATGCAAAAGATGACATTGATGTCGGGATGGACGTGGAGGGCGTCCGCGGTGAGTTGATAGGCTGACTGCCAGTCGGATTGCGTGGTGAGCGACAAAACGACCTGGGCAGTGGAAAGTGTTTCCTGGAGACCGGTCACAAAGCCCCGGCTGCGATCCTGCGTGTTGCGCAAATGATAGGTCAGATCCAGCACGCGCGCCTGGCCCTGAAAATGCTGCTGCGCGTATTCGCCGGCCCAATGCCCCAGCGACCGGCCGGCCTGGAAATTATCCACCGCGACCAGCGTCTTGGCGCCCTGCATTCCCAGCGATTCCGCAATAATTTTCACTCCGTGTTTCTCCGCACGCTCCAGCAGCACTAAGTCCGCCCGCGGGTTGAGCGAAACGTTCACCAAGACATCGACCTGCTCCATCGAGAAGTTTGCGAGCGTGGATGTCATAAGCGGTGCATCCGCGCTCGTTGTCTCTGCTGTGGGCTGCACCATCAAGGGCGCCGCGCCTCCATAGGTGCGCAACAGACGGTGCGTATCATGCAACCGCTGCAGATCGCGCCGGATCGTCACCTCTGACACCGCGAATTTGCGGCTCAACGCTTTGACCGACAGAAAACCCTGCTGCTCAACGAGTGTCACCATTTCATTCAGGCGGTCGCCCATGATGCCTCCGTGGTTACGAAGTCGAAACAAAAATCATCATAGTACAAATAATTCCGCAAATCAATCACGTAAATCTGATTGAGTCCGTAAGAAGCTCTTGACATGTTACCCTTCTCGCGCTAAGATTGAAGTCGCCCTTGTTTGCAATCAAACATCAAAAGACGATGCTCAAGAACGGATTGCGTCATGTCGCGGCTCTCGCTTGATTTCACCGGAAAAGTTGCCTTGGTCACCGGCGGCGGCAGCGGCATCGGGCGTGGCTTTGCCTTGCAGATGGCGCGCGGCGGCGCGTCCGTGGCTGTCACCGATCTTGACGGCGCGGCCGCGGAGAGCGTGGCCGGCGAAGTCGAGGCGCTGGGCGCGCGCAGCCTGTACGCAACTGTGGATGTGGCCGATGCGGCCGCGGTGCAGGCGGCGGTCGACCGCACCATCGAGCGTTTTGGCCAGCTTGATTTTGTTTTTGCCAATGCTGGCGTGCTTGGCCCGGCCGAGTATCTCGACATCACACCGGCTGACTGGGACCTGGTGCTCGACGTCAATATCAAAGGTGTGGTGCACACCTGTCGTGCGGCGGTTCCACACCTGATCGAGCGGCAGCAGGGGCGCATTCTCATCACCGCCTCCTACAACGGTGTGCGCGCGGGTGCGCATGTCATTCCCTACCGGGTGAGCAAAGCCGCGGTGCTGATGTACACGCGCTGTCTGGCGCTGGTGCTGGCGCCGCACAATGTCACTGTCAACGCCATCTGCCCCGGCGTCACCCTCACACCCATGCAGCTTGCCTATGCCGAAAAGACCGCGGCCGAACGCGGCATCACCAGCGAGGAATATCTGACCGACCGCGCCGCAAAAATTCCCATGCAGCACTTCACCGATATCGAGGATCTGACGGGGCTGGCCCAGTTTCTCTTGTCGGACAGCGCCCGGCTGATCACCGGGCAGGCCATCGCTCCGGATGGCGGCGTGATGATCTCATCCTGATGGTGGAATGTGCTCAGGTTGCTAAGAAAGCTATCCACAGATGGCACAGATGACACAGATGCAAAAAGCGAATCCTGAAAATCTGTGTCATATGTGGATAAAACTGAATGATTTGTCGAGTGACTATGCCGCTGAGGAAGAGCGATGATCCACAGATGGCACAGATGAGCACAGATGCAAAAAACGAATCCTGAAAATCTGTGTCATCTGTGGATAAAACTGAATGATTTGTCGAGTGACTATGCCGCTGAGGAAGAGCGATGATCCACAGATGACACAGATGGGCCCAGATGCAAAACTCATCCTGAAAATCTGTGTCATCTGTGGATCAGTTGTAACATTTCGCTGAGCGACCATGCTGTTGAGAACAAGCAATGATCCACAGATGGCACAGATGGGCCCAGATGCAAAACTCATCCTGAAAATCTGTGTCATCTGTGGATCAGTTGTAACGTTTCGCTGAGCGACCATGCTGTTGAGGAAGAGCGATGATCCACAGATGACACAGATGGGCGCAGATGAAAAACTCATCCTGAAAATCTGTGTCATCTGTGGATAGCATTTACATCCTTGAGTGATCTCACTCCGTTAAGGAACAGATTATGTCAGAGCAGCGCAATTCAACACCCAAAGTCGGCGTGATCACCTTCACCGACGGTCGCGACAGCTTTTTCGACCTGCCGCGCGAGAACTTTCTGCGCCAGCGCCACACGGAGCTTGTCGAGTTTCTGGCGGCTAACGGCTGTGCGGTGAGTGACCCCATGCGCGACCTGCGCACCGATCCCGATGGGTGGTTTGGCGTGCGTCGCTACGATGAAGTGGCTGCCTGCGTGCGCACCTTGCAGGCCGACGGCGCCGAGTGCATGATCCTCTGCTCGCACTTCTGGACGCCGCCAATGCTCGTCATCGACGTGGTGCGCGAGGCCAACCTGCCCACAATGCTCTACACCGTCGACGACCCGGCGTTGCCCGGCGTCGTCAGCATCAGCGCGGTCGGCGCCAGCCTGCACGAGTCGGGCATCAACCAGCACGCTCTGCAGCATGAGCGGCTGCGCGGCGCCCCGGAACGGATGCTGCCCTGGATTCGCGGCGCTTCCGCGGTGGCGCGCATGCGCAAAAGTGCGGTCATGATGTGGGGTGGCACCTACTCGCTGCACATGGAGCACCTGCAGGATGACATCCCCGCGCTCAAGCGGCTGATCATCCGCGACATTCTCAACGAGGACGAGTACGCGCTGATCCGCCGCGCCGAGCAGATTCTGGCGAACGAACCGGCGCGCGTGCAGCACTTTCTCGACTGGCTCAAGGAGAACGGCGCCACGATCATTTACGATGACCTCAGCGCCAGCCCACGCAACTTTCAGGTGCAGATCGCCTACTACCTGGCTGCGCGTGACCGGCTGAAGGAGCTAGCCAGCGAGAACATTATCGGCGTCTCCGTCCGCTGCCAGCCGACGCTCTCGGTCGAATACGGTATCGTCGGCTGTACATTGCCGGCGTTCCTGCCCTTTGGCGCCGACGACCTTGGCCCCAAGCCCATCTTTTCGACCGTCTGTGAAGGCGACATCAAAGGCTTGATGACCTCGGTGCTGCTCCAGCAGATCAAGCCGGAGGTTGGCCCGATCTTTGGCGACCTCAAATATGTGGGCGAGGACTTTTTTGCCATCTCCAATTGCGGCGCGGCCTCGATCTGGTGGGCGGGCAAGAGCAACGACCCCAAGCAGACGCTGCCCAACATCACCATCCAGGCCAACGTGGACGGCTTCACCGGCGCCGCGGTCGGCTTCATGGGCAAGGCAGGCCAGGTCACCACGGCGCGGCTGGGGCGCATCAAGGGCAAGTATGTGATGCATTTGGGCGTGGGCGAATCGGTGGCGGTGACGGGGGCGGTGCGGGAGAAGGTGATGGGTTTCTTCGGGCAGATGTGGCCCAACGTCATGATCCGCCTGGGCACTGACCCGGATTTGCTCTTCCGCGTCGCCGCCTCGAACCATCCGGTCGCCACCGACGGCGACGTGTCGCAGGAGGTCATCTACGCCTGCCGTCAGATGGGCATCCCCATCGTGCGCCTCGATTCCAACGACTCGATGCGCGAACATCTGGAAAACGTGGCCGCGATGAACTAAAAATCACCCGATGTGTTCTCGTGGCCACCGGACATCAGCAGCCGGTTCGTCTCCAGCTTTCATCTATATCTTCAAGAGGACCCGTCATGTCAAGACCGACCTTCGCCTATCTCCCCAGTTCTCATCTCGATCTATTTTGGTTGGGCAACTACAAAACCTGCCTGGAGCGAGGCGCCGAAATCATTCGCCAATATGTGGAGCGCTGTACAGCAGCAAGCGATGAGACGTTTCTGGTAGATACAGTGGTTTTTGCCGAGTATTTTCTGGCGCGTTATCCAGAGTTGCGCAGCGCGTTTCTGCAATTGGTGGCAGAAGGGCGCTTTGAAATTGGCTGCGCCTATACAGACCGCTGGGAAACATTGATCCTGGGTGAATCGCTGATCCGCAATGTCCAGATCGGTAAGGAGTGGTGCCGGCGCGTGCTGGGCATTGACAACCCGACCATCACCCACCCGGATCTGCCCAGCATGACGCCCCAGATCGCACAGATCTACACGCAGGCTGGGGTGCGCTACTACGTCACCTCGCGCAAAGTCTTCCCACACGGCCAGGTCTGGCGCTACCAGGCGCCGGATGGCAGCCGGCTGTTGGTGCTGAACTATCCGCGCCACTATGTCTTTGCCTTCATGAACGAAAGCGATGACCCTGAAGCCGCCAGGCGCGCGTGGGTCAGGCCACTTGACATTGAGGCGACATTGCAGGGATTTCCGCTGGGAACGGTCCTTGTTTCAGGCAGTTCCGGCGATCTGACCGATCGGTCAGACTTTGTGCAACGGTATGGTCGCAACCTGGAGGAATACGTACAGCTATATCGGGAAAAGTATCCGCAATTCGACTTCACCTACTCCACGGCGACGCAACTCTTGTCCGCGTATGAGCAATATACTGATCTCCCCTGTCTTAGCGGCGAAATCCCATCGGTGTGGGGCGTGGCCGCGGATGAAGAGGTCACCTTTTTCCAGCGCGACCGCCAGATCGAGAGCCAGCTCCTGACCGCCGAGACGCTGGTCGCCGTGGCCGAACACCTCCACCTGCACTGGCGCCCGGCCAGCGCGGATCAGTGGCAGGGAACCTTCTACGAAGCGGCCTTCTTTGCACGCAAAGACCCGATCCAGCCCGGCAAGGAGCTGGATGAGCTGTGGCGGATGCATGTTTTCACCCAGGATCACAACGGCGGCGGGCAGGAAGGCGCGTTGAGCACCTTCCAAAAGCGCGTCATCCAGCAGCGCTGCCTGGCCTACACGCAGGAAATTATCGAGCAAACATTGGCGGAGATGGGCCAGCGACTCTCGCTTGATGAGGAGTGCTTGCTCGTCGTCAATCCCCACGGGCAGGCGTGGATGGGCGCCTTCTCGCTGACGCTGCCGGCAGAGCGCTGGCAGTCAGGCCTCTGTGTGGCTGGCGACGATGGCATGCCGCTGTTGGCCCAGGCTCAACCGCGCGGCGATCAGGTGCTTGTGCATGTCGCGCTGCCCGCGATCCCTGCGGTGGGCTACCGCGCCTTTCGACTGTGCCCGGCGCAGGCGCAGAGCAGCCCACCGCCTGCCGCGCCGGTGCAGATCAGCCAGGACGCGGCCGCACTGCATCTCACCAGCGCCGATTGGATCGTCTCCATCGATCGGGCGAGCGGCAACCTGACACGGCTTTACGATCGGGCGCGCGATCAGGAATGGGGCAGCGAGCAGGTCGGGCGACTTTACGCCATTCAAGAATCGGGCAACGATGTGACGCTGCGCATTGCAGCCGACGCTATCATTGCGGAGCAGACGCTCACCCGGGTTGAAGTGGTGGAAGCGGGCGCGCTTTTTGTCACGGTGCGGATTAGCAAGCGCCTCCTGCACTGTGAGGTCGAGCAGACGCTGACGTTGTGGAACAACGACGCCCGCCTCGACCTCCAGACGCGCATCTACTGGTGGGGCGCGCGCCATCAGCAGGTGCGTATGGTGCTGCCCGGCGCGGCCAACCATGCCAGCCTTACCTACGGCGCGCCCTTTTACGGCGTCGGCTGGACAGAGACCGCCGAGGGAACCGCGCCGCGCAACGGCGACGAAATTCTGCCGCCCGACCAGATGAACTATCGCGAAGTGCAGGGCTGGCTGCACAGCCGCGGTGAGCGCGGCGGCCTCACCATTCTCACCACGCATCCGGCCTTTCACCATGATGAAGGCAAACTGGCCGCGGTTCTGCTGCGCACATCGCCTTCTTGTGGCGATAATCGGCTCTTCTGGGAAAACGCCGGCGAGCAGATCTTCACATTTACGCTGCGGCTCAACGAAAGTGATTGGCGGGCTTCACACGTTCAGCAGCAGGCGGCTCAACAGTTGCGCCCTCCTGTGGGCAGCCTAGTGCGGGCGCAACATGGTGATCTCCCCGTGACGCAGAGTTTTTTGCAAGTGGAGGGTTCATCGGTCGCACTTTCGAGCCTGTATCCAAGTCCAGAGCCTGGCGTGACTACGGTGCGCGTCTGGGAAACCGCCGGCATTGCGCAGCAGATCGCGCTCGCCGGCGCCTTGGGCGGAAAGGAAGCAATTACGGTCAATCTGCTGGATGAAGCAGGCGAGCCGCTGGCCGGAGAGCCGGCTGATTGGCAACTCAGCGTGCCGGCGTGGGGGATTCGCACTGTGCAGCTGACGGGCTGACGGCTGACTGATGCTGGTAGGAAACGGAGGTGAAGCGGCAAATCTATGTGATGTGCTGTTCTTGGTTTCGGCATAGTTGTTCAGTTCAATCGTTCATTTCTAACATGATTACAAGGGGGATTCCGTGCAGACACAGCTTTCACGCAGAACTTTCCTACAATTGACAGCAGGCACGATGGCCGGCGCGTTGGTGGCAGCGTGTGCGCCGGCTGTGCCCGGCCCGGCATCGGGAGGCGCGGCGCCGGCTGCCGAGAAGGTTACACTCAACGTCTGGTGGTTTGAAGATCCGATCCACACGGCGATGATCAAAACCTACAGCGACAGCCATCCGACTGTAGATGTGAACCCCACCGCCATTGGCGACATTGTCTTTGGCGACCAGAAGTATCTCACGGCCGTTGCCGGCGGCACAGGGCCGGATGCAGCGGTGCAGAACCGGCACACCTTCCTGCAATTTGCGGCGAAAAACCTTTACCAGGATGTGACGCCCTGGATGGATAGCTCCGGCATTGCACGTAAGGACTTCACGCCGGTGCAGATTGAGGAATCGACGTGGGATGGGAAGGTTTACGGCCTCCCGATGTTCACCGATGTGCGTTATCTCTTCTGGAACACCGAGCATTTCGAGGAAGTGGGGCTGGATCCAACCAAACCGCCCACAACCTGGGACGAATTGGCCTCCTACACGGATCTGTTGAACGTGAAGAACGGCGATGAGATGGAGCGCTATGGCTTCGTTCCTTATCTCTGGGGCAACTCCTGGATGTGGCTGTACGGCTTCCTGAACCGGGCGCCGGCCATCTCCGCCGACAAGCGCACTATCCTGGCGGACGACCCCGCCTGGGTGGCGACGCTGGAATGGATGGTTGACTTCTACCAGAAGTACGTCGGCGACTTTGAGACCACCAACGCGTTCAGCCAATCGATTACCTCCACCGGCCTCGCCGATCCGTTCCATGCCGGCAAAGCCTCAATGTCGGCGACCGGCGACTGGGTGGTGGGCGATCTGCTGCGCATTCCCGACATTCAGTGGGATGCCGCGCCCATGCCGGTGCCCAATGGCGGCACACAGGCCACCTGGTCCTGTGGCTACTCGGTCGTCATGGCCGCGGCCTCGCAACATCGCGACGAAGCATGGGATTTCATGCAGTGGGCCGCCACCGAACCAGGCTGGGAGGCCAAGGCAGCCGCTACGCTGGCCGACGTCGAAGCCTACTGGACGCGCGAACAGATCGAAGGCGAACCCCAATACTGGCCGCAGCAGGCCTGCTATCTGCCGGCGCTGACCATGCTGCAAGAGAAGTATGTGTCGAAGCTGGGCGAGCGCGAACAGCGCACGTGGGCGATGGGAATCGACGCGCTGGAAAACTGGACGCACGGCTGTGGCACTGAGATGGGCGTCGCCGCGCTTGAGTACTGGGTGGAGATGGACAACGCCGCGCGGTCGGCGCTGGCGCTCAAGGTCTCGCCGGAAGAGGCGATGATGACCTGCAAGACCAAGGTGCAGGAAGCAACCGACCGCGCCTGGGCAGCGATCGACAGCAAGACGTAGTCGCTAATTTCAAGTTTCAAGAATACACCTTTGATGTACAAGTGACATTCCAGAAAGAGGGATTGCGCAGGAAGTTGCCTCTGCACTCTTTCTGGAATGCCAATCTATCTGGGTCTTCTTTGGAAACGTTCACAATCGGGAGCTGTGATCTAAATGACAGCAAGCACGTACTCGAAATCGGCGCCGTGGTATCAGACATTGCGTGGGCGCGAGGCCATCAGCTTCTATTTGTTCATTCTGCCCTGGATCATCGGCTTCATCGTCTTTACGCTGGGGCCGATCATTGCATCGTTGGGGCTAAGCTTTACCGACTATGACATTATGCTGCCCCCCGCCTTTGTCGGCGTTGACAACTATCGGGAGATGGCTGCCGACCCGCTTGTTTATACAAGCCTGTACAACACCGTCTACATTGTTATCTTTGCCGTCCCGCTGGGCATGATCACGGCCTTTGGGCTTGCTCTGTTGTTGAATCAAAAAGTAAGTTTTATGGCCGGCTATCGCACGGCCTATTTCATCCCCTCGATCGTGCCCGCCGTGGCGTCGGCCGCGCTGTGGCTCTATCTGCTGCAGCCGCAGTGGGGCTTGGTGAACGCCTTTTTGGAATCATTCGGCCTCCCTGGGCCGGGCTGGCTGTCGTCGGAGGTCTGGTCAAAGCCGGCAATTATTCTCATTTTGATTTGGGGGACCGGCGGCACCATGATCATCTACCTGGCCGGCTTGCAGGACATCCCGCTGTCCCTCTACGAGGCCGCGGAGATCGATGGCGCCAACGACTGGAACAAGTTCTGGCGCGTCACGCTGCCGCTGATGACGCCCGTGATTTTCTTTACGCTGGTGCTGGGCATCATCGGCACCTTCCAGATCTTTGCGCAGATCTTCGTGCTGACTGACGGCATGGGTGGGCCGCAGAACTCGACGCTGGTCTATGTGATGTATCTGTACCGCAACGCCTTCAACTTCTTCCGCATGGGGTATGCCTCAGCCATGGCATGGATTCTGTTTGTGCTGATCCTCATCTTGACCTGGGTTCAGTTCAGATTTGCGTCGCGTTGGGTGTACTACGAATCAGAAAGCGCGGATAGCTAATATGTCAGCAACAATTCAATCCGGTGAGCGTACACACGATGCGGCAAGAGTCAATCCACGCCTGAAGCAGGCATCCAAGACAGGAAAAAGCTTGCTGGCGCACGTGATCCTGCTGACCGGCTGCATTTTCTTTGTGGCGCCCTTGCTCTTCATGCTCTCGACCTCGCTCAAGGCCATGCGCCAGATCACTCGGTTTCCCCCAGAATGGATTCCTGATCCAGTGATCTGGGCGAACTATCCAGCCGTATTCACCTACGCGCCCATGCATCTCTATTTTTTTAACACCATGATCATCGTCCTGCCGACCGTGATCGGGGCGACGCTGGTCTCTTCGCTGACGGCCTACGCGTTTGCACGCCTGCGCGCGCCGGGCAAGAACGCGATGTTCGTGCTGGTGCTGGCGACATTGATGTTGCCTTCTGTGGTGACGCTGGTACCCACGTATGTGTTGTTTGCCAAGATCGGTTGGGTGGGCACCTTTCTGCCCTTGACGATCCCGCCGCTGGCAGGCAGCGCCTTCTACATCTTCCTGCTGCGCCAGTTCTTCATGACCATCCCGCGCGAGCTGGAAGACGCCGCGCTGATCGACGGGTGCAGCCGCTTTCGCATCTACTACAACATCGTGCTGCCCTTAGCCAAACCAGTCTTAGCCACCGTGACCATCTTTGCCTTCATGAACGCCTGGAATGACTATTTGGGGCCGCTGATCTATCTCGGCAACAAAAATCAGTACACCCTTTCGCTCGGCTTGCAGGCCTTTGTGCAATATCAACGCTCCGAGTGGGGTTTGCTGATGGCAGCCTCGACGATGATGATTGTGCCGGTCATCTTCATCTTTTTTGTTGCGCAAAAGAGCTTTGTCCAGGGCATCACGTTGACCGGTCTCAAAGGATAAGCGATTGCCGATGACGCGTCTGCTTCTGCTCTTCTTTTCCTCCATACTCTTTGCTGGCTCCATCGAAGCGGCGGCTGCGCTGCCAGTGACTCTCGAACCACCCTTTCGCCAGGTGCTGGTGGAGCAGGCAGTTGTCGCTCCTGGCCAGGAGCAGGCGCTCTCCGTCACCCTTGACCGGCTGACAGCCACCACCACGATCTTGCAGTTGACCATTACCTATCCCAACGGCGAAGCACAGGAGGTGGTCAAACAGACAGTGGGCAGCACGGCAACGCTTGCCTGGCTGGCGCCCACCGATGCACCGGCAGGCATGGCAACCTTTCGGTTGATGACCAGCGGGTGCGGCTGTGGCGACCGCAGCGGCCTGACCGGACCGACCAATCTCGAAAGCGTGGCCGAAGGCTACTTTTTTATTCAAAGCAACGCTTCCAGCGAGACAGAAGCCGATCAGGAAATAGACCGCGGATGACGCGGATTGGACGGATACAGGCGGATCCAGGCGGATCAGAACAGCGGAAATCCGCTAAATCCGCGTCCCATTTTCATCCATCTGAACAGCTATCTTGACCGAGTAGGGACCCAGACGCTTTGATGACCCACCGCTGGCAGCACTACCGACAAGCCCAGGCCGCGCTTCCCACCCACAACTTGGCGTGGCCTTTCTTTGGCGCCGGTCTCGACAATGTCGGCGTGGAAGGGCGGCCGGTGATCGAACCGCTGCCTGCTTGCGCGCCGGACGAGATCCTGGTGCGCGTCGATGCGTTGGGGCTGTGCGCGTCCGACGCCAAGATGGTGCGGCTGGGGCTGGACTATCCGCTCTTTTTTGCGCGCGACCTGGCGGCCAACCCGGCGCAACTGGGGCACGAGGCCGCGCTGACCGTCGTACAGGTCGGCGCGCAGTGGCGCGACTGCTACGCGGTCGGTCAGCGGCTGGGCATCCAGCCCGATGTCTACAGCGCCGGCCAGCGCGTCATCTTTGGCGTCAACCTGCCCGGCGCCATGAGTCAGTATGTCACCCTCGACCCGCGCGTGCTGGCCGGGGATGGCGGCAGCTATGTCTTTCCCGCGCCCGCGGAAATGGGTTACGCCGAGGTCGCATTGCTGGAGCCGTGGGCGTGCGTCGATGTCGCCTACAGCCCGGCCGCGCGGCGGCTGGCGCCAAAGCCGGGCGGCCTGCTCTGGATTGCCGGGCAGCCGGGCGACACAGCGCGCTACACCATGCGCCGCGTGCTCGACAGCCGCCTTGTCGTGCTCAGTGATGCGCCGGACGCATTCGCAGCCTGGATGTACAGCCAGCCCGTGCCAGTCATCGAGCGCGACGGCGCCAGCGCCGCAGCGGTGGCGCAGGAGTTTGGCAGCGGCGCGGGCATCGATGACATCATCCTGCTCGACCCGCCGCACGCCGCGACGGTCGCCGGCGCCGTGGCCGCGCTGGCCGACCACGGCACGCTCAACCTGGTGCGCGCACAGCCGCTGGACGCGCGCGTGGCCGTGGACATGCACAAGCTGCACTACCAGCACCTCGCCCTGCTCGGCTGCCCCGGCCCCGATATCGCCGCGGCCTATGGCGCCGCCGCCAACCGGTCGGAGCTGCGCGCCGGCGGCGTGACCTGGATCATGGGCGCGGGCGGCGCGATGGGACGGATGCACCTCCAGCGCGCGCTGCAGATGCGGGAGCGGCCGCGCGCCATCCTTGCCACCAACCGCGGCACGGCGCGGCTCGACGCGCTGCGGCACGATTACGCGGCGCAGGCCGCGGCCGCCGGCGTGGAACTGATCACGGTCAGCCCTGTAGCCGAACCCGCGCGACTGGCCCGCGAGATGGAGCGGCTGACTGGCGGCCGCGGCTGCGATGATATTGTCGTCGTCGTGCCCGACCCGGCCGCCGTCGATGCCGCCGCGCCGCACCTGGCGCATGATGGCCTGCTGGTGGTCTTTGCCGGTGTGCCAGCCGGCGCGCCGATCCACCTGCCGCTCGACTGGACTGCACGCTATGGCGCGCAGTTCACTGGCGCCAGCGGCTCTACGGTGGCCGATCAACGGCGCGTGATCGAGAAGATGCAGCAGGACGCGCTGGCGACGGCGCAGATCGTGGCCGCGGTCGGCGGGATGAACGCCCTGCAGGCCGGTTTGCACGCGGTGATGGCGCACCACTATCCGGGCAAGGTGGTGATCTATCCGCACCTGGTTGACCTGCCGCTGCTCAGCCTGCCGCAATTAAAAGACGCGCTGCCCGCCGTCTACGCGCGGCTTGGGCCGGGCGAAACCTGGAGCAATGCCGCCGAGCAGGCGCTTTTTGAAGCGTATTGGGAGCGTGCGTAAATGGCGCAGGATTACCTGATCGGCGTCGATCTGGGCACCAGCGTGGTCAAGACCACGCTCTTTGACACCGCAGGTCACGCGTTGGCCGACGCGACGCGCGCGGCGCCGTTGCATCAACCTGCGCCCGGCCAGGCCGAGCAGCGCGGCGAGGACTTTTACGCGGCGACGCTTGCCACGATCCGCGAAGTGGTCGCCAAGAGCAGCGCCGCGCCTACGTCAGTGGCCGCCATCGCCTTTGACGGGCAGATGGCTGGTGCGATCGCCATCGACCGGGCATGGCACGCGTTGACACCCTGGTATCCCTCGGCGCTCGACAGCCGCTACCAGCCCTACGTGGCGCAAATGCAAGCGCGGGTGGGCGACAAGCTGGTGGCGCGCAACGGTGCGCTGCCCTTTTTGGCCCCGCGCCTGCTCTGGTGGCGGGAGCAGCAGCCCGATCTCTACCGGCGCATTCACAAGGTGCTGATTCTTGCCAACTATGTGGCCGGGCGCATGGCGGCGCTCTCGGCCGACGACGCCTTTATCGACCCGTCCTACCTGACCTGGATCGGCGTCAGCGACACCGCGCGGCGCACCTGGTCGGCAGAGCTGGCGGAGGCGTGTGAGATTCCGCTGGAGAAACTGCCAGCCATCGTGCCGGCCACCGCGGTCGTGGGCAGGTTGGCGCCGGATGCGGCGGCGGCGTGCGGGCTGGCCGCGGGTGTGCCGCTGGTGGCTGGCGCCGGCGATCAGGTGGCTGGCTTTCTCGGCGCGGGGCTGGTGGAGGCGGGGCAACTGGTCGATGTGGCGGGCACCTTTCCCGTGCTGGCGACCTCGCTCGACAGCTACTTCGCCGACACGCGCCACGGCATGTTGCAGCCGCTGGCCGGGCCGCTGGGACCGGATCACTGGTACCCGATGATGTACATCAGCGGGGGCGGGCTGACCCACCGCTGGGTGCGCGACCAGTTGGGCGCCGAGGAGGTGCGCCAGGCAGAGGCGACGGGAGAGAGCGTCTATGCGCTGCTGGACGCGCAGGCCGCGCGTGTGCCGCCTGGCGCCGAAGGGCTGCTCTTCATCCCGCACTTGGTGGGACGCGCCTGTCCCAGCGACCCGGCTGTGCGCGGCGCGTGGCTGGGCTTCACCTGGACGCACACCAGGGCGCATCTCTACCGCGCAGTGCTGGAGTCGATCGCCTACGACTATGCCGCGGCCCTGGCGGTGGTGCGCGAGTACATTCCGGATGTCCACTTCAGCGAAGTGCGCGTGATCGGCGGCGGCGCGCAGAGCGCGCTGTGGAGCCAGATCAAGGCGGATGTGCTGGGC
>JACSRH010000096.1 GCA_014879855.1 Caldilineaceae bacterium
GGTGATGGCCGGCGCGCTGGCCGATCCGGTGGATCGTGCGGTGCTGATCTTCCAGGTGGACGATCCCAAAGTCGTGGAGGATTTTGTCCACAACGATCCCTATGTAAAGAACGAGCTGGTCACTCGCTGGCAGATACGGCCGTGGACGGTCGTCATCGGCGCCTGACGCTTCCGGTTTGACTGTGGAGGTGAAAGGCACACAGGTTTTTCACGGCAAGGAGACGCCATGCACGCAACCGATGTTTATCAAGGCATGTTGGCGGAGACGATCCCGCTGGCTGGCGCCAACGGCGACTGGATCAACGCCTACCTGGCGCGACCGCTGGGGCCAGGACCCTTTCCCGGCGTAGTGCTGGTGCACCACATGCCCGGCTGGGATGATTGGTATTTTGAGGCAACGCGCAAATTTGCCGCCGAAGGCTACATGGCGCTGGCGCCCAATCTCTATGCGCGCACGGGCCACGGGATGCCGGACGACGTGGCGGCGCAGGTGCGCGCGGCCGGCGGCGTCCCCGACGACCAAGTGCTGGGCGATCTGGCAGGGGCGCAGCACTGGCTGCGCGCCTGCCCCTCCAGCAACGGCAAGGTGGGCATCTTTGGCACCTGTTCGGGGGGACGCCACGCCTATCTGGCCGCGTGCCGCGTCTCTGGGTTTGACGCAGTCGTGGATTTGTGGGGCGGCGGCGTGGTAATGAGCGACGCGGAGTTGACGCCCGCGCGCCCGGTGGCTCCGATCGACTACACGGCGAGCCTGGCGTGTCCGCTGCTCGGCCTCTTTGGCGAGGAAGATCGCAGCCCGACGCCCGCGCAGGTGGCGCAGCACGAGCAGGCGCTGAAGCAGCACGACAAGGCATACGCGTTTCACATGTATCCCGACGCCGGGCACGGCTTCTTCTACCACAATCGGCCCAATTATCGCCAAGCGCAGGCCGTCGATGGCTGGCAGAAGGTCTTTGCGTTTCTGGATGAACATCTGAGGAACTGACCATGTGCACTATGATCGTCGATAAAATTGCAGTGGAGGGCAGTGGCAAGGGCGCGGGCGGCTGGTTTGATGTGCGCCAAGCCAACGTCTCCTACGACCATCCCTTTCATGCGCCGCTGGAGCACGCGCTCAACATCGACTTCGTCAACGAGGCGCAAGGGCCGGGTGCGCGCGTCGCCGTGGAGCTGACCCCCGACGCCGCGCGCGATCTCGTCAAGAGTATCCTCGCCGTGCTCGATCAGGCCGAGGCGGGCGGCTACTTGGCGGACGCGCCTAACGTGTAGCAAGGAGATACATCTATGGCTGAACTGAAAACTCAGGAGCACGACGGCAGCGTAGACGCTTTCCTCGCCAGCGTGGAAGATCCGCGCAAGCAGGAGGATTGCCGCACGCTCCTCAAGATCATGCAGGCGGCGACCGGCGCCGAGGCCAGAATGTGGGGCGACAACATTGTCGGCTTCGGCCACTATCACTACACCTATGCCAGCGGCCGCGAAGGCGACTGGTTTCTCACCGGCTTTGCCCCACGCAAGCAGAACCTGACGCTCTACATCATGGCGGGCTTCGACAACTATGACGCGCTGCTGAGCAGGCTGGGCAAGCATTCGACCGGCAAGTCCTGTCTCTACATCAAGCGGCTGAGCGATGTCGATCTCGATGCGCTTCAGGCGTTGGTCAAGGCGTCGGTCGAGCATATGCAGGCCACGAATCCGTGAGCACACTATGAACATCCGCTTTGAACGCATCGAGCTGGCAGACATTCAGGCCAGGCTGTCGGCCCACGCATTGACCCTTGCCTCCCCTATCGACTCCTTTCTGGAAGACCACATCCTCCAGTCGCACCACTATCGCATCGTCGTGGATGGCGAAATGGCCGGCTGGACCGCGGTTCACAACGAGGGGCTGCTCACGCAATTTGCGCTGGACGCGCCCTACCGCCATCTCGGCCAGCCAATCTTTGCGCGCGTGCGCAAGCTGGAGCAAGTGCGCGAGGCTTTTGTCCCGACCTGCGACGAGTTCTTCCTCGCGCACGCGCTGGACGACTTTCGCACGCTGGAGAAGCAAGCCTATTTTTTCCAGGCGCAGCCAAATCGCCAGCGCCGCGCCGCGCCGGCAGGGGTGACCCAGCGCCGCGCAGACCCCGACGACATCGAGCAGATGACCACCCTCATCGGCGACTTCTTTGACCGGGCGGCGTGGCGCGTCGCCGAGGGCCAGCTCTATGTCGCCCTGCGCGAGGGAGCGCCCGCGGGCTACGGCGTGATCGAGCGCAGCACGCTCTACCCCGCCGCGGCCAGCGTCGGCATGATCACCGTCGAGCCGCTGCGCGGCCAAGGCATCGGCACGGCCATCATCCGCGCGCTGCTGGACGAGTGCGCCCGGCAGCAGCTTACCCCCATTGCCGGCTGCTGGTGCTATAACCACCTCTCCAAGAAGACGCTGGAGAAGGCAGGCATGTACAGCCAGACGCGGCTGCTCAAGATCAGCTACTGAGTTTGCTCATAGCGCGTTTGCGTGTTTGCGGCTTTGGCAGACGGTTGTTGACTGCTGCATTTGAACGCTGCTGGTGCGCCTCAGCTTTCTGCGGCGCACGCTGGCGCTGAACTCGCCAATTTTCTGGGAGGCGACCGAACGCTGCTGGGCGTTTGACCCAACGCGCGTGATCGTTCATACTTCCACGTTGGATGGCCCTCGCGCGTTGCGCAGTTAGCTGGTGCGTGGCTTCCATTCGGTGGGTGAGGAACCGTCGCGCCTATGCTGCCCGACGCACCGCCTGGCCCAGCGTATAACCGCACACCGCGCCAGGGTTGGCAAAGGGCGCAGACGCGGGTTTGAAGTTTAGGAGCAACGAGTGTGAAGGTTCATCTGTCCGACCTGCGGGGGTTCAGCCAGCTGGTGATCACGGCCACGACCCGCATCACCGATATTGTGGAAGCGATACACCATGCGGTGACCGCGCGGCCGCAGTTTCACCCTGCCCCACAGCAGGCGCGCACACGCGGCATCACCGGTTTTGTCTACGGCAACGTGCGCGGCGCCACCCATCTTGTCGGCGACGCGCTTGATCTCTCGCTGCGTCCGGCCGCGGCGCTCCTGGCAGCGCCGGCCACCACCACAGACCGCGAAGCCTTGCTCGCCGGGATCAATGGCGTGTTGGGCGACCATCTGGCCGCGACGCAGAATCCACTGGCGATTCAGCCAACACTGCGCCGGCGCAATACGACTGCTATCGATGCCGCCACACCGGCGCCCGTGACGGGCAAAGTTGTCGTGCTGGCGCACGGTTTGTGCATGAACGACCGCCAGTGGCTGCGTAAGGGCCACGACCACGGCGCCGCGCTGGCGCGCGACCTGGGCTACACACCCCTTCATCTGCACTACAACAGCGGGCTGCACATCTCGACCAATGGGCGCATTTTTGCCGATCTGCTCGAAACCACGCTGGCCGATTGGCCTGCGCCGCTGGAGGAGCTGGTGATCATCGGCCACAGCATGGGTGGGTTGGTGGCGCGCAGCGCGTGCCACTATGGCGCTTTGGCCGGTTATCGTTGGCCTGGCGCGCTGCGCAAATTGGTCTTTCTCGGCACGCCCCATCACGGTTCGCCGCTGGAGCGCAGCGGCAACTGGATCGATATTGGTCTCGGCGCTTTCTCTTACACTGCACCGCTCGCACTGGTGGGCAAGTTGCGCAGCGCCGGCATCACCGATTTGCGCCACGGCAGCCTGCTTGACGAGGATTGGGTGGATCAGGATCGCTTTGCCCACAATCACGATGTGCGGCGCCCGTTGCCGCTGCCCAAAGACGTCCACTGTTACACTATGGCCGCCGCGCTCGATGAAGAAAACGTCGGCTACTTGAGGAGTCTGCTTGGCGACGGGCTGGTGCCGGTGGCAAGCGCACACGGCCACCATGATCTCGAAGAACATCACCTGAATATTCCAGCCGCGGACCGCTGGACTGGCTATGGTATGCATCACTTGGAGCTGCTCAGCCGGCCCGAAGTTTATGCTCAGTTGCGCACCTGGCTGAGTACATAAGCCATGAATTGCTGTTTGGGAGATCACCTATGACTGTCTTCTCGGCCACCCCCCTCGTGACCGCTCCTCTCATTCCGCGTCAGCTCTTTTTTGGCAATCCGGACCGGACTGCTGTGCAACTCAGCCCGGACGGCGCGTGGCTTAGCTATCTGGCGCCGCGGGCTGGCGTGCTCAACGTGTGGCTCGCACCGCGCCACGATCTGGCGGCCGCGCGGCCTGTGACGCAGGATGCGGGGCGCGGCGTCCGTTTCTTCTTGTGGGCGCACACCAATCGCCACATTCTTTACATCCAGGACAAAAATGGCGATGAAAATTGGCGGCTTTACAGCGTCGATGTCACCACGAACGCGATCAAAGATCTGACGCCGTTCGAGGGCGTGCAGACACAGTTGAAACATGTCAGCCATCTGCGCCCGGACGAGGTCGTCATCGGGCTGAACCGGCGCGACGCGCAATGGCACGACCTCTATCGCGTGAATGTCGTCACCGGCAATCTGGCGCTGATCGAAGAAAATCATCGCTTTATGGATTATCTGCTCGACGATGAGCACCGGAGGCGGCTTGCGTTTCAGATGACGGCCGCGGGTGGGTTGGACGTATTTCAGCACGCCGACGGCGGTTGGCGTCCCTGGTCATCGATTGTCGCCGAGGATATGCTGACGACTGGCCCCGTCGGGTTTGATCAACAGGGCGCCACGCTTTTTTGGAAAGACAGCCGCGGCGCCAATACGTCCGCGCTCGTGGCGCAGGATATGGCCAGCGGCGCCACGCGGTTGCTCGCCGAAGACCCGTTGGCCGATGTCCAAGATGTTGTCTTGCACCCTACTGCCAAGCACATCCAGGCGGTGAGCTTTGTGTACGAACGCAAACGTTGGCAGATGCTTGACCAGGCGTTTGCGGCCGATCTGATGCGGCTGAGTAAAGTGGCTGACGGCGAAATCGAGATCGCGAGCCGCACGTTGGATGACCGCTTCTGGGTCGTACGCTATGGCGTCGACAACGGGCCGGCGCGCTTCTATCTTTACGAACGCGAGCCGCAGACAACCCACTTTCTCTTCACCGAGCGCCAGGAGCTGGAGGGGCTGTCCCTGGCGTCGATGCGGTCGGTTGTGATTCCGGCGCGCGATGGTCTCAACCTGGTTGCCTACTACACGTTGCCGGTCGGCAGCGATAGCAACGCGGATGGCATCCCCGATCAACCGCTGCCGCTCGTCTTTATGCCCCACGGCGGGCCATGGGGGCGCGACTTCTGGGGCTATAATCCCTGGCATCAGTGGCTGGCGAACCGTGGCTATGCTGTGCTGTCCGTCAACTTCCGCGCCTCGACTGGACTGGGCAAGGCCTTTACCAACGCCGGCGACCATGAGTGGGGTGGCAAAATTATCGAGGACCAGATCGACGCGGTGCAATGGATGGTTGCGCAGGGTATCGCTGCGGCCGATCAAGTGGCGATCCTCGGCGGCAGCTTTGGCGGCTATTCGGTGCTGGCCGGGCTGACCTTCTACCCGGAGACCTATGCGTGTGGCGTCGATATTGTTGGCCCCTCCAATCTCATCACGCTGCTCGAATCGGTGCCGCCTTACTGGAAGCCGATGATCGAACTCTTCACGACGCGCGTGGGCGATCCCAATACCGAGGAAGGCCGCCGCCTGTTGATGCAGCATTCGCCGCTGACCCATGTTGAGAGCATCCGCCGGCCGCTGCTCATCGGCCAAGGCGCCAACGACCCGCGCGTCAAGCAGGCGGAGTCCGACCAGATTGTGGCGGCGATGCAAGCGCGGCAGATCCCAGTGACCTATGTGCTCTATCCCGACGAGGGACACGGCTTTGCGCGGCCGGAGAACTGGCTCTCCTTCAACGCCATTGCCGAGGCGTTTCTGGCCAAGTTTCTGGGCGGTCGCTTCGAGCCGATCGGCGGCGATTTGGCCGGTTCCAGCCTGCAGGTGCTGACGGGTGCGGCGACCGTGCCGGGGTTAAGCGCAGCATTGGCAGCGCAGGGAGAACAATAACGTCATGCTGGGCGGCGACCGCGTCGTGCGCGCCGTTCTATTCGACCTGGACGGCACGTTGACCGACCCCAAGGAAGGCATCACGCGTTGCATGCAGTACGCGTTGGAGAAACTGGAGCGACCTGCGCCCACCGCAGACGCGCTCGTCGCCTATATCGGACCGCCGCTGCAGCACACTTTCGCCCAGTTGCTCGGCAGCGATGAGCGCACGCAGATTGATCAAGCCGTCGCCTACTATCGCGAGCGCTTCGCCAGCCACGGCATGTACGAGAATGCGCTCTATCCCGGCGTGGCGGCGATGCTGGCGGAGTTAAAGAGGGCGGGGCTGCGCCTCTTCCTGGCAACTTCCAAACCGCGCGTCTTTGCTGAAAAAATTCTCGATCACTTCGGCCTCGCTGCTTATTTCGACGGCGTCTACGGCGCGGAACTCGATGGGCGGCTGTCGGATAAAGCCGAGCTGATCGCCGAAATCCTGCGTGCAGAGCAACTCAACGCGGCGACGACGTTGATGGTCGGCGACCGCTTGCATGACATTGTGGGCGCTAAACGCAACGGCGTCAGCACCGCGGCCGTCACCTTTGGCTATGGCTCGCACGCGGAGCTGGAAGCGCACCAGCCGGATTGGCTGATCGACGCACCCGCGGCGTTGGTGCAGCACATTACCGCGTAAGCCAGAAACCAAGGTTTTTCAAAAACCTCGGTTTCTTCCTGTCGAACGGAGACGCTATGGAGCGCAGTGAACTTTTGCAGGAATGGCGGCGTGAAGAGACGCAGCCCTTTGCCGGTTGGGATTTCTCCTATCTGGCGGAGCGCATGATTGAGGACGAACCGCCGTGGGATTATCGCGCGCGCGCTGCCAGCTTGATGCAGCAGGCAAGCGCCGTGATCGATCTGGACACAGGCGGCGGCGAACGCTTTCTGGAATTGCGCCCCCACTGGCCCGCCAAAGTTGCCGTGACCGAGGAGTATCCACCCAACCTTGCCTTGGTGACCGCGCGGCTCGCGCCCCTGGGGGTGCAGGTGCATTGTGTGCGGCTGACCGATGACGACCCGATGCCCTTTGCCGACCGCGCGTTCGACCTGGTGCTCAATCGGCACGCCGCGTTCAACCCAGCCGAGGTGGCGCGCATCCTGACGTGGGGCGGCGTCTTTCTCACGCAGCAGGTGCATGGGCTGTGGGCTGAAGATCTCCATGCGGCGTTTGGCGTCACCCCGCAATGGCCGGACGCTACGCCGGAAAAATATGTCCCGCGCCTGCAAGCCGCTGGCCTGACCATCACCAACGTAGAGACCTGGCAGGGCGCGCTGCGTTTCACCGACGTGGGAGCCATTGTCTACTTTCTCAAGGCTGTGCCCTGGACCGTGCCTGACTTTACAGTGGACACCCACGCGTCCTATCTTTACGCGCTGCAAGATCGCGTCGAAGCTGGCGAGCCGCTGCTGTTCACCTCGCGCAAATATCTGATCGAAGCCAGAAAAGGATAAGCAATGGCTGACGCCGCTGAATCGCCGCTCCAGTTGCAGATGGTGTGGCCGGACGCGCTGCTCGATCGCCCGCCACACGTGCGCGTGGCTGAGGGTTATCACTTGCGCACCTACCGCCCAGGAGACGAGCCGCGTTTTTACGAAGTCATGGCGCTGGCAGGCTGGCCAGGATGGGACGACGCCAGACTCAAGCCGTGGATGGCGCGCATCCCGCCTGGCAGTTGGTTCATGGCGGTGCACACAGCCAGCGACCAGATCGTCGCCACCGCGATGGGATTGCACGACCATTCAGACCAGCACCCTTTTGGCGGCGAGCTGGGCTGGGTGGCGGCCGACCCCGCGCACACGGGTCAAGGGCTGGGCATGGCCGTCTCGGCCGCCGTCACCGCGCGATTGCTCGCGGCCGGCTATCGCAACGTGCATCTTTACACCGAACAATGGCGGCTGCCGGCGATCAAGAGCTATCTCAGGCTCGGCTATATTCCTTATCTCTACGCGGCGGAGATGCCTGCGCGTTGGCAAACTCTGTGCACAGCGCTGGACTGGCCGTATACGCCGGAAACATGGCGCAGCGATCTTTGACGCGTGACAGATGGCTAGTGCAGCGGGCATAATTAGCCGCTGGATGGTAAGGGCGAAGAAATCGAGTTTCTCTGAGAAACTCGATTTCTGGCTGCTGGCATATTACGCCGCCGCGTACTAGAGAAATCGTTTGGCAGTGATGGAGGAACAATGAACACAGCGCAGCCCGCTCCCAAGACCATCGATGAGTATATCGCCGGCTTCCCGCCCGAGGTTCAGGCAATTCTGCAAAAGCTGCGGACGACGATCCGCGCTGCGGCGCCGGACGCCACGGAAACCATCAACTATCAGATGCCTACGTTCACGCTGCACGGCAATCTGGTGCATTTTGCCGCCTTCAAACAACATATTGGTTTCTATCCCACACCCAATGGGATTGAGAAATTCCAACAAGCGCTATCGCCCTATAAAAGCGCCAAAGGCTCGGTGCAATTCCCACTCGATCAACCCATCCCCTATGACTTGGTCAGCGAAATCGTGAAGTTCAGGGTGGCGGAGAACCTGGCAAAGGCGACGGCAAAACGGAAACGAAAATAGGAGGAGCGAACAGCTATCGTGGCTGAGGAAGCAAATCAAACCCAGCGTGGCTCGGACGCATCAGATCTGACCGCTGCGCAGACTGCCGCGCCGGCGCCGGTGTCGCCGCAGACGCCGGACGCCACGCCCACGTCTGAGCAAAATAGCCAGCGTCGCCCGGCGCTGGCCACCCTCCTGCAAGGCTTGCTGGTTGTCGTCATCCTGGGCATCGTGGCTGACCTGACCGGCGTGCTCGGCTTTTTTGGAATCGATTTTGCCGCGCTGTGGCCTTTTCGTCCTGTCACAATGGAGGTGACCCTGGTGCGCGCCGCCGATTGCGCGGTGCGCAGCTATGCGTTGCCGGCGCCGCTGGACCCAGCCGCCGATCCGGCGGGCGCGGCGGAGGCGTTGCGCCGCGCGCTGGCTGGCGTTGATGCGCCGGCCTGGCCTACTGTGGACAGTCCGCTGCTTGCTTTCCAGATCACCAACCGCACGCCCGGCGCCCAGCAGGCGATCTTGAGCAACCGAGGCGTGGTGACGGTCACGGCAGTGGCCCTGTCGCAGGAGCATGTGCACGCGGTCACGCTGGAGCCGGCGCTGGGCTGCGCGTCGGCTTGGGTGCAGCGACTTGCGCCAGACGTGCCGCTGCGGCGCGATCTTCCCATATACACGCAAGCCGTAGTTTCGCCCGCCGACGATTATTTTGCGTTGGCGGAAGGTGATTTCGAGCGCTTCAGCTTAGCGCTTCCCTGCGCCACGCCCGGCGCCTACCAGGCAACCGCGTCCCTGACGTACGAATTTGGAGCGCAGCGCGGCGCAGTGACGGTTGGTGACGCAGCACCGCGGCTGTGCCCGGCTGCGTACACGCTCTGGCAGGTGGATGCAGCCGGGCAGTTTGTGGAGCCACGGCGCTTTACGTGGGACGGCGCCCACTATCAGGAAGCCGAAGCCGCGCGCTAACGCCAGATGTTCTCGTAGTTCCCCTTGATCAGCTTCCCTTCCGTAAACCGCTCCGGTGCATACGGCGAAATATCGACGGTGTGGGCCGCGCCGTCCAGGATTAACTCCGCCATGCACAGGCCGATCGCTGGCGCGGTCTTAAAGCCGGTGCCGCTGTGTCCGCAATCCAGATAGAAACCATCCGGCCCCGCCGCGCCGAGCATAGGATGCTGGTCGGAGGTGATGCCGTCGTAGCCGCCGTGCGCGCTCTGGAGATGGCCACGTTCCATGGCTGGAACGCGGCGACAGATGCGCTCGATGGCGCGCTCGACAAAACCTGGCAGTGCGTGGCCCGCGCCCTCATCCGGCGCTTCACCCAGCGGGTTGCCATCCTCCAGCCCGACAAGCGTCAGGCTGCCTTCGGGACGGAAATACATCTCGTTGGCATAGTCGATGACGGCCGGGTGCGATGGGCCAATTTCCCGCGGGCGCACGACAAACATGGTGTCGTGGCGCCAGGTCGTCAACGGAAGGTCCAGGCCGACCATCTGGTTGACCGGCTGCGCCCATGCGCCCGCGGCGTTGACCACCACGGGCGCGGCAAACTCCCCCTGATTGCTGCTGACGCCCGTGACCTTGCCGCCTGTGACGTGGATGGCGCTGACCGTACAGCCTTGCACCAACCGCGCGCCGCGGCCGCGCGCCGCGGTCATCAAGGCGTTGGCCGTGTCGCTGGGCATGGCATAGCCGGATTCTGGCTCGTACGCGGCCAGGGTGAAGTCGTCGGTGGCAAAGGCGGGCGCCAGCCGCTTCACATCGTCCGCGGTAATCAAGAAGGTGGCAATGCCGATGCGTTGATGCATGGCGACATTGGCCTTGAGCGCTTCCTCCCGCTCCACGCCTCCAATCTGCAAGAAACCGGTGCGTGTAAAGCCGCACTCGCCCCCCACCATCTCCTTCCAGTTGCGGAAATAGTGGAACGACGCCCACGCCAGCCGCGCGGCCACCTCGGTGTCATAGTGCATGCGCACCAGCCCGCTGGAGCGCCCCGTGGCGCCCGCGCCCACAAAGCTTTTCTCCAGGACAGTCACCTGCACGCCACGCTGCGCCAAGGCAAAGGCCAGGCTCGCACCCTGCACCCCGCCGCCGATGATCAGGACATCTGCTGTGTGCGTCATCGGCGCACCGCCGGCAGATGCAATGTCAGCACCGCGCCGATGGCGGGGGCGCTGTTGTCGCCGGGGACGACGCTCTTGTTGGCCGTTGCCGCGGTCGTCAACGTGTAGCCGGGCGGTGGCAGCACTGTGATCGAGTAGTCGCCCGCGGGCAGGTTGGTGGCCTGGTAGGCGCCGCTGGCGTTGGTCGTGGCCTGACGGCTCAGGGCGCCGCTTGTTTGCCGGATGACGACCGACGCGCCCGCGATCCCAGGCTCGCCGGCATCGCGCACGCCGTTGCGGTTGACATCGGCGAAGAACACGCCGCTGAGCGCGCCCGCGTTGGCCTGTCCCAACTCGACGCTGTTCTGCCCGGCGCCGAAATTTTGTTTGCTGGTGGCGACCAGCGCGAAGGGCTGCGCGCCAAACGAGCCGTTTACACGCTGCGCCCGCACCGTGATGACATACGTCCCGGCGGCCGGCGTTTCGATGCGCACAGCCTCGACATTGTTTTTGCGATCCGCGGCATTGCCGCCATTGGCAAAGACACGGCCGCTTGGCCCGTCCACAAAGAGATCGAGATCGTTGACCAGCGTCTGGCTGGCCGCGATCTGCGCGGGCGGATCACTCCATGTTAGCGTTGCATAAAGCCCAGCGCCGCTGACGGGCGCGCCCCCGCCGGCCGTCACTTCATACTGGGCCGCTGCGTGCTTCGTCTCCTGCGCGACGGTGAGGGTGTACTTGGCAGGCGCGGCGTCGCTGCGCGTCTCCAGCGTGAGCGTCACCAGGCCAGCGGCGTCGATGTTTACCTGACCCAGCGCCTGCCCGTCGAGCGATACCGTAGCCGGGGTGTTGGCTGTGAAGTTGCTGGCCACAAAGGTGAAGGCCGTACCGGGCGGCCCGGAGGCTGGCGTCACCGTGAGCTTTGGCTCGCCCACTGCCACGGCAGTGACGGCGAAGGCGGCCGTGGCGCTGCGTCCGGCGCTGTCCGTCGCCCGCACTGTGTAGCTGCCTGCCGGCGTGTTGGTGGCGGTGTCGAGCGAGAATGCGATTGCCCCGGCGTTGTTGCTGCCCACGCTGCCCCCCGACTCGCCGTTGATCGTGACCGCGATGGCTTGGTCGCCGGGCAGGAAGTTGCTGCCGGAGAAACTGAAGCTCGTGCCCGCGGCCCCGGACGCGGGCGTCACCGCCAACGTCGGCTGCGTGGCGCCTGAAATGGTCAAGATGCTCTCGGCCGTACGACCGGCGAGATTCGAGGTCTGAATTGCATACGGACCGGGTGCGATGCTGGTTGAGCTGTACAAGAACGCGGCGATGCTGCCCGCGGCGTCGGCATAGACGGTGGTGATGTAGTTGTCATAGGTGCATGGGCTGATGCAGATATCGACCCAGCCATAGGGAACGTTGTACTTGCCCGTCAGCAGGAAGGTCGTGCCCGGTGGCCCAACAGCCGGCGTGATCGCCGCGGTCGGCGTGGGGAAGTCGACAATGAGCACAATGTCATCGACAAAGGCGGACATGTGAGGCGCAACGCCGTCGCCATCGGTGAAGACAACGAGGTAGGCTGTCTTACCGGCGAGCGCGGCGCGGTCGGCGGCGCTGAAGGTCAGCCCATACGACCACAGGCCGTTCTGGTCGATGCATTCCGGCTTGTTCGGCGCGTAGGGGCCAAGGAAGTAGCCGGAAGCGTCGATCAAGGCCACACAAAGGTTGTCGCTGCGGACGTCCTCGTCGACAACGCGCACATTGAAGCCAATACCACTGCCCAGGGCGCTGTCAATGACGTCGGGGAATTGCACGGGATAGAACAGCGCGTCGTTCATCGGCGTGCCGCCCAGCCACATCGAGTAATTGTCTGAAACGACAAAATCGGGATCATTGGTGCGCACTGGCACGCCGCTGCCCAGCCAGATTGCACTCCAGGTGTTGGTCCATGCGGGGTCTTCAAAATCACCGCCGCCGACCATGTGTTGCTGGAAGGTTTGCAAGGAAAGCCCCTGATTGTCGCCACCCGGCCGGAAGCTATCCGTAGTGGTCGGCTCGGCTTGCCGCGGCTGACCACCGCCAGGCGTGGGCGCGACATTGGGAAGCGGCGTCAGATTGGCCTTGCCACCGCCGCCAGCGTCGGGGATGCGCGTGAGCGGCCGCGCCTGATCAAAGCCAGGCAGCGCTTCCCCGCGCAGTTCGCCGGGCGTCGTGATGGCAACGGAAGCCGCCGCCAGCGGCGTCGCCGCGGTCATCTGCAGCGCGCCGGGCGCAGGTGCAGGCTGCGCCGCGCCGCCTTGCGCGATGAGCAGCCCCTGCCCACCCGCAGCGACGATCTGTACGGTGTAGGTGACCATCTCGTTGGTCTGTAGCCCCTGGACATGATCGTCCATGATGCTATAGTTGGCGTTCAGGGTGTTCTTTAGATCGATGCGGCCGTAGCCGCTGTTGTTGCTGGCAAGGCCTTCGCCGGGAAGTTGCGTTGCGCCGTTAACGATCAAGGCTTTGAGCAGCGCGGCTGACGGGGTCGCAAGACCGCGCGCTTTGTTCAACCATTCGCGCACGATGGCCGCGCCGCCGGCTGCCAGCGGCGTCGCCATCGACGTGCCGCCCATGAAAGCGTAGTCCTGATTGAAATTGCCCCAGAAACTGTCATCGGGCGCCTGGGCCGCGCGCACCGACAGCACCCACGTGCCCGGCGCCACCACTTCCGGCTTGACGCGACCGTCGGCCGTCGGGCCGCGGCTAGAGAAGCTCGCCATGCTGTTCGGATCGTCGGCCATGTCATCGATATCAGGACGGTTGTTCTCGCTGGCGCCGATGGTCAGCACATTTTTGGCCGTGGCGGGCGCGCCGACGGTCTGTGGGCCGGGGCCGGAATTGCCCGCGGCAAAGAGCACGAGGTAATCTTTGTGTCGCCAGATATAATCATCGACCAGGCTGGAAAGCTGGCTGTACGCGCCGCCGTTGCTGGCCCCCCAACTGTTGCTGGAGACGCGCGCGCCCTCCTGATAGCCTTTGGCGATAAAGTCGCCGTTGAGGTCGATGCATTGGATGCCGGTGCTGCCGTCCGTGTTGAGCGCCATGAAGACCAGGCTGGCTTCCGGCGCGGTTCCGGCGTGCGAGCTGGTGTAAGCATGACCGGTTGCATTGCTGCCGGAGCGCGCGCCGTTGCCCAGCACAGAACCGGCCACATGCGTGCCGTGCCCGTTGAGGTCAGTGTAAGTGGTCTTGGCGGTGCACGCGGCGCTGGCAAGGTTCATTTCGCTGGGCGCAAACGCGCGCACCAGCCGCCCGGCAAAGTCGGTGCTCAGCGCGCCCTGCACGCTCAGGCCAGAGTCGGAGATCGCCACGATCTGGCCGGCGCCATAATAGCCAAACGACTCCCACACCGCCTCTGCCCCCATCAGCTTGCGACCTTCGGCGTTGGCTGTGGTCGGTTGAATAAAACGCTCGACCCAACTGACAGCCGGGTGCTGCGACAACGCCGGCAGCACTGCGAGCGATGCCTGTACGCGCAGCACCGGCCCAATCGGCGTGTTGGCCGCCTCCACAACGGCAGCGCCTTGTGCGGTGAGGAATTCGCCCAGCACAGCCAGTGATTCACCGGGAAACGCAAGCACGGTTAATTCGAGCGGGTCGCTGGCGGCCGCGCCCACGGCACTGTATGCCTCGGTCAATTCAGGCGCAACCTTGTACGCTGGCTGGAACGGGCCGACCCAGCGCACGCTTGGCAGACTCCGCACTGCGGCCATGGTGGCGGGCGTCATGCGCACGATATGCGTGTCATTGGGCACATAACCCACCACCGCGCCGCCGAGCGCCGCCACCTGTTCGAGCCACATTTCTTCGACCGGGCCGGTAAACTGCACCAGATAGTAAGGCGAAGGCGGCGCATCGACGCCGGCTGTCGCCACCGCTGGCTGCGACAAAGGGTCGAAGGCGCCTGCCTGCAGATAGATCGTTCCGTCGCCGGGCGCGGGCGCCTGCGCCAGGGCGGCCGATGTGGGCAACAGAAAAAGGATCAACAGAATTATGGAGCCAAACAGACGCTTGCACATGGATCATCTCCCTTGTGGGTGGTGGGGGTGGCGTGTTGTTGTCTTACCCTGTCGTTTTATTAACGGTTTCATCGCTGCCGGTCAGTGGTCGTATAGTATGCTAGTATGCAAGGAAATGATGTTGTCAGCAAATAAGCTGGAATGGAGAACCCTCCTGCACTTCCACTCTCTACATTTTAGAAAGGTTCGGTTTATGTGCGCGCAATTCATCCAGCCGCTCATCATTGGACATCGCGGCGCGGTAGGCGTCATGCCCGAGAACACCGCGGCTGCCTACGCTTTTGCTTTGGCGCAAGGGGTGGATGGCATTGAATTTGACGTCCATCTTTGTCGCGACGGCGTCCCTGTTGTGCTGCATGATGCAAATCTACTGCGCACAACAGGGGTGGAGCGATTCGTCCATGAGATGACTTTTGCCGAGTTGCGCAAGCTAGATGCAGCCGCAGTTTATCGCGCCGGCCCTTCAGCAAGTGCGGCGCCATTTCAGAATGTCCCTGCGCTTCAAGAAGTTCTCGCGTGGGCGCCGGCGCCTACGCTTCTTTGCGTCGAGCTCAAAACTCATCAGGATGGCTCACTTTATGCGGGTCTGGAAGAAATTGTGGCTCGCACGGTTCAGGATGCATCTGTTGAAAAGCGTACTATTTTCTCTTCATTTAACTTTGAAATTTTAGAACGGCTCCGCCAGCTCGCACCCCATATTCGTCGTCACGCCATTGTGTCGGCGCCCTATTTCAATCAACCCGGATTCGACGACTGTGGGCGAGTGGCCGATGACCTCGCTGCCCGGGGCATCGATTGGGTGGCGGTTAACAGGGCCTATCTCACACAGTCGTTAGCTGATATATTACAGAGCCGCGGCATTCTCACCCACGCGTGGGTGATCAATACGGTCGAAGAGTTCACCACCTTTGCCAATTTGGGTGTGACGGCTGTCACGACCGACCGGCCCGACCTCCTGTGCGCTGTCCCGCGGCACAGCGATAGACGCTCCGATCATGGTGCGTGGTAGGGGCGCATCCTTGCGGCCGTCCAGAGCAGGGGCAAGGCCATGCCCCTGCTGCATATCTTGACGCGGCATATTTTGGCGACATACCTTGGCGCGGCGGTGCGCATAGACAAAGAAAACCAGCAAGATTCTGCCGCTATGTCTCTGCCTATGCGCCCCAAAGAAATTTTTACTGATGGTTAGATAATAAATTGATGCTGGTCTGCAATCTTCCCGGAAGCTCCAAAACTTCCGGGAAAATGTTCCGCAAAAATACTTAATCTAGCGGTCAGTAGAAGCTGACTTGAAAATAGTTTTTGAACGCAAAGGCGCAAAAAAGCAGGGACGCCAAGGCATTTTCATGTTCGATTGCGCCTCGCAGGGGCATGAACACTGTTTGAAAAGGGGCAAATCCGACGCAGAGGCGCAGGGTGGCAGCGGTTCGCAGAGGAAGCAAAGGCAACTTCGGCAAGCATTCCTCTGCGCTGTTCTGCATCTCCGCGCCTCTGCGTCAAAACGGTAGACTTTTCAAGTCAGTTTCTTAGAAACTGTGTAGCGTGGCTGAGGGCCAGCCATCCCATGCCATGGGAAGCTATCTACCTACGATGCGTATTTCCTCATCCGTGATCTCGATGGATTCGACATAAAATCCGTAATCCACGCTGCTGGCCTCTTCGATCAGCGGCGCGGTCATGGCATCAACCTGGCTCTGTAGCATAGCCGGCACAGGTTTGCCATCGAGCAGAATCTTTATATCCGCCGGTACAACCTTGCCGTCGACCGCGTCCAACCGCAACGAGAGCTGGACAGCGGCGTTGAAAAAGCCAAGCGCCAGCTTGCCATTGCCCACGATCACACCAGGGTCGAGGCGCACAGTGACATCGGAAATGGGCAGATCTTGTTGTTCGGCGAGCGTCTGTTGCAGCATATCGTTGATCTGTTGCTCGGTTGTCACGATTTCGACGCCATCGCCTGGGGCCGCGGCTGCGTCTGCCCCAGCAACAGTCGCGGGTGCAGGGGTCGGCGTGGGCGTCGGTGCAGGTGTGGGTGTGGCAGTAGGCGCGGGCGTGGGCGTCGGTTCGGCGTTGCCGCCACACGCGGCCAAACTCAACGCCAATAGCGACGTGACAATGGCAACGCTTATGCGCTTGATAAGAGGTGTGTGTTTTGAAGCCATGGTTTCTCCATCTCAGGTTGGACAACAGGTTGAAAAGAGGTTGGTCAATCCAGGTCTACAGATCCTATGCCTTGAATTGCACCCTGTAACGCACAGCGACGGACGCTTGTTCCTACAGAACCTGGGAGAAAAAGCTGTCGCTTACCGGTTTGGTGAGATAAAGCGCCAGATCATCGTTGACTGTAACTTGGTCGCCATGCCGCACTGAAATGCCGCACACGGCAATCCCACGCCCGTCCGGTCGATAGCCGCGCGTTGCATAGAGGATCTGCGCGGCGCCGTAGTCCGCCGTCAAGCCGACCCCGATGCCAGCCACCGGGGAGCGGCGCGCGATGCGCGCCTCGGCTTCATTCAGCAGCGCGGTCGCCACGCCCCGACGCCGGTGCTTGAGCAGCACGTTGAGATCCACGATCTCCGGGATGCCGGCGGCGCGAAAAGGCAGATAATCGGACGCCCATACAATGGTGACGTAGCCAGCAAATTCTTCCTCCAGCTCCGCCACCAGGACATCACGTTCGCCCGTTGCTTGCTGGCTCAGATAAGCCATGTACTGCGTCGCGAGCTTGTTCCAGCCTTGCTCGGCAAAGGCGCGCGCAATGATTGGCGCGTCCGTTGCACGGAGTGAGCGCAGCGTCACTGGCTGGTTCATGCAGACAACTCGGCCGGACGCACCACCTGGCCGGTGCGCGCTGAAGTGTAGATCGCCAGCATACTTTGCAGGAAGTCGCGCGAGTCCTGCAATGTGACCACTGGCGCGGCGCCGTCGAGCACGCAGGCTTCCATCGCCTGCACCTCACACAGATAGGGATCGATCGCGGGCGTGACCATGCGTTCGCTGCGGCTGTCGAGATCGGTGAGCGTCATCACACTCTCCTGGCCGGTGACGCCAGGTTTCCATGGTTCGTGAAGATGCAGGATGCCGCGCTCCCCGACCAGATAGGCGGCCTCGCGAAAGGGGGTGCGGAAGCTGGAGGAGATCTGCGCCACCGCACCGCTGGCAAAGCGCAGTTGCGCGCTCATGCCGACATCGACGCCGCTCTCGCCGATGGTCTGCTGCGCCCACACCTCGACCGGCGCGCCTTCGCCCAATGCTGCAATCGACAGGCTGTTGGGATAGACGCCGACATCCCACGCCGAGCCGCCGGTGAGATCGGCCTTGAGCCGCACATTGGCGGCGCGTGCCGGCGGCAAATGGAAATTGAACCAACTGTTGATAAGGTGCAGCTTGCCCAGCCGGCCGTTGCGCACCAACTCGATCGCTCGCCGCGTCTGCGGATGGTGCAAGTACATAAACGCCTCGAAGATCGTCACACTGCTGGCGCGGGCCGCGGCCTCCACTTGTGCAAACTCCGCCATACTCACGACCAGCGGCTTTTCGCACAGCACGTGCTTGCCCGCCTGCATGGCCTTGATCGCCCATTCTGCGTGCAAGCCGTTGGGCAGCGATAGGTAGATGACATCGATGGCCGGGTCGGCGAGCAGGGCTTCATAACTGCCGAATGCTTGTGGGATGCCGTGCTCGTCCGCGTAGGCGCGGGCGCGCACGACGTCGCGGCTGGCAACCGCTGCCAACTCGCTGCGCGCCGACTGGCGCAATGGCCCGATCAGCGCTTTATTGATGTTGGCAGTGGAAAGCAGCGCCCACCGTAGGATTTTACTCATGCCTGGATTCCTTTCGCGTCGTGGTTGATGTGAGATGCCGGCTCTCATCATAGCACAGGCCGCGCCGGGGCGCTCCAAACGGCGCCGCAGGCGGGCTGCCACATTTTGGGACGCGCGCTTCCGACGCCCATGTGGTTGCGCAATGATCGACAGCGTTTTATACTTGACGACGGTCTCGACC
>JACSRH010000233.1 GCA_014879855.1 Caldilineaceae bacterium
GGCCGGCATGCCACCACCGCACATCACCTCGGCGGGCAGCCCGCGCGGCGTCCAGCACCACGGGCCTTGCTCGCCGCGCTCGGGCACATAGCTGGAGCCAAACATGACGATATTGCCCCAGCCCGACTTCTCCTTGGTAATCGGATAGCGGTAATCGCCCGGGCCTTGGGCATAGCCGTCGTAGGTTGGATCGCCCAGCATGTCGAAGCCGTCCGACCAGTAGAGCAAATCATGCATCTTGATTTTATTGCCGTCACGGTCAAGGATCAGCGCAAACAGGTGATGGTCGGCGCCCGCGTCGTCGAAATATTCGGGATCGCCGACGGGTTTGAGATAAGCTTCGCGCGCCCAGGCGTCGATGCTGCCGTAGACGTTCGACGGCTCCCAGCTGCTGTCGCGCGTCGTAAAGACATCCTTGATCAGGTAAACCTCATCGCCGGGTGCAACGGTGGGGTGGTCGGGCCGGTCGGCCATCGGCTTGATCGATAGACGCATTGGGCGGACCCACGCGCCGAGCCTGCGCTCAATGACAGGCGGTGCAGGCGGGGTGGGCGGTGTGGGGGGCGGCGCGGGTTCTTCGTGGGTGGCAGTCGTCATTTGCCAGACGGCAAAGAGTGAGATGCTCTGACCATCTTGTGGCCGCCCGCCGCCGCACAGCGTCTCGGCCAGGCCAAGCGGCGCCCAGCACCACGGGCCTTGATCGCCGTTTGTGGGGTCATAGTTGCTGCTGCTAAACATGGTGAAGGTGGCCCAGCCAGTGTTGTCCTGCGTGGTGCGGTTATTAGGCGCGGCTGGGTCGAAGCGATTGGTGAAGCGAATCACCTGTTGGGTGATCAGCGCGCCGTTCGCATCGACTACCGCGGCGTAGAGATGGCTCTGTTTTTGCAACTCCATCCTGAGCGCCGGCTGATCGTAGGCGTCTTTTGCCCACTGTGGCAGCGCATACCGGGCGTCAGTGGATTCCCAGGCGCCGTCAATGGTCGTAAAGACATCCTTGAGCAAATAAACAGTGCTGCCGGCAGGCGGCGCATCGACTGTCTGCACGCTGAGATTGAGGTCGTCGAACCAGCGGGTCAGGCGACGGGTCACAGTGGTTTTGCTCATAGATGCTCCTTCTGGGTGACGATTGGTGAAAGATGGATCGTGGGTGGCGGCGCGGCTATCCAGGCAGATGCTTCGTCGGTGCTGAACAGGCTGGCATCGCCGAAGCTCACCATGCATTGCTCGTGCGCTGGCTGCACGATGTCTTTGGGCAGGCTTGTTAAGGCAGGCAAGCGTATCATACCGGAAGCCCGCCAGGTTGACAAAGTGTATTTAGTGAGCGCCCCGCCGTGCATTGCGTTTGGGCGTGTGGTACAATCGTGCGCTATGGCTGGACGCAGAATCCTGGCCGCGCTGGCCGCAATGTTCCTGGTGATCCTGGCATTTGTTGCTGGGTATGCTGCCTACCCGCTGATCCACGCTCAACCCGCCACGGTGTTGGCGCCGCAACCTGCGGCCGACGCCATGGCGAACTATTGGCAGGTTTGGAGCCTGCTGGATCGCGACTTCTACGGCGCCAAGCCTGACGCTGAGCAGCGCACCTACGGCGCGATTGCTGGTATGGTGCAACGTTTTGGCGACCCCTATACTTTTTTCGTTGAACCACAGCCGCGCGAACTCGAACGCGACCAACTGGCGGGCAAGTTCGGCGGCATCGGCGCCACCCTTGAACAGACGGCTGCTGGCTGGCTGTTGCATCCCTTGCCTGCACAGCCGGCCGCGCAGGCAGGCATCCTCGACGGCGACCGGCTGCTCAAGGTGGATGGCGCACCGATCACGGCCACAATGTCCAGCGAGGAGATCGTCGTCCTCGTGCGCGGCGAGCCGGAGTCGCAGGTGACGCTCGTCGTCGAGCGCACGCCGGCGGCGCGCGGTGCGGCCGAGATATTGACCTTCACCGTCACGCGCGCCGAGATCGAGACGCCGAGTATCGAATGGCGGCTGCTCGACGAGAATCCGCAGACCGCGGATGTCGGCTATCTGCGCCACACGATTTTTTCAGAACGCAGCGCCGCAGAGATGCGCCAGGCGATCCAGGCGTTGCAGGCCGCTGGCGCCACACGCTATATCTGGGATCTGCGCGGCAATCCTGGTGGATTGCTCAACATCGCCGTTGAAATGGCTGATCTCTGGCTGGACGAAGGCGTGATTCTGATCGAAGCCAAAGCGGACGGTCTGCGTAAAGAGTTCACCGCTACGCCCGGACAATTGGCGGCCAACGCGCCGCTGGTGCTTGTCGTGGATGGCGGGTCGGCCAGCGCCAGCGAAATCGTGGCCGGCGCGCTGCACGATCATGCTCGCGCCCGGCTGATCGGCAGCCAGACCTTTGGCAAAGGCAGCGTGCAGTTGATCCACGAGCTCAGCGACAGCAGCAGCCTGCACGTCACCAATGCGGAGTGGCTGACGCCGTCCGGCCGGCAGATCAGCGGCCAGGGTTTGACGCCGGATGTGGCCGTGGCCGAAGGCGACGACCCGCTTGCCGCAGCGATTGCCGCGTTGCCGCTTGTGCAGGAAGCCAGGAAGTAGATTGATGATCAGATGCGTGATGAGGAAGCAAACTTAGATGATCGAACCCGAACTGAACAGCCGCGCGGTGGGCGCGTCGAACTCTACGCGTATGCGGCCACTGCTGATTACTTGTCTGTCGATCGTGGTGGCTGGGCTGCTCTTTGTGGGCGGCCTGGGCATTGGCTTTGCCGCGGGCAAATGGAGCGACGCGCCGGACGCCACAGCCCAGGATGAAGGCGCCGCTGCCTCTCTGCGCGCGCGCTTTCCACTCTTCTGGGAGGCGATCGACATCCTCTATCGCGATTTCTACGGCGAGCTGCCCGCATCCGACGAAGCCACCTACGCCGCCATTCGCGGCGTGTTGAGCCAGGTGGAGGATCCGAACACTTCGTTTATGTCGCCCGACGAAGCGGAGTTTTTCCGCACCAACCTGCAAGGCAGCTTCGAGGGCATCGGCGCGCGCGTCGATTGGGACATGAATTTCGACACCGTACGCATCGTCGAGCCCTTCGAGAACCAACCTGCCTGGGAAGCTGGCATCCGGCGCGATGATCTGATTACACACATCGACGGCAAGGAGATTATCGGCACGGACCTGACTTCGGCCATTGAAAAAATCCGTGGACCCAAAGGCACCTCCGTTGTGCTGACCATTGTGCGGCTGACCGAAGAGCAGCCCTTCGATGTCGAAGTGGTGCGCGACCGCATCGAGATTCCAACGATTGAAGCCGAAACCGTGGGCGGGGATATTGCCTACGTCAAGCTCAACACCTTCAACGAAAATGCGGGTCAACTCGTGCGTAATGCCGTGACGGCCGCGCTTGAACAGCAGCCATCCGCGCTGATCTTTGATTTGCGCGGCAATCCGGGCGGGTTGCTGCGCCAGGCGGTTGAGGTCGCCAGCGTCTTTTTGCCCAAGGGCGAGAAGGTGCTGATCGAGCGTTTTGCCGATGGCAAACAAGATGTCTATAGGACTGAAGAAGATCCTGTAATGAGTGATTTGCCGATCATCGTGCTGGTCAACGAAGGCAGCGCCAGCGCCAGTGAAATCGTGGCCGGCGCCATCCAGGACATGAAGCGCGGGCAATTGGTGGGCGCCACAACCTATGGCAAGGGCAGCGTGCAGTTGCCGCAGACGTTGAGCGACGGCTCGATTTTGCGCGTGACCGTCGCACGCTGGTTTACGCCCAATGACCGCACCATCGACGGCGCGGGACTGGCCCCAGATGTGGCCGTGGAGCTGACGGACGAGGATCGCCAGGCCCAGCGCGACCCGCAGCTCGTCAAAGCCATCGAGTTGCTGGGCGGCGATCCGGCGTTGCCGCCGGTGCAGTAAAAAGACGTTTGGTGTTTTTATCTCTGACGCAGAGGCGCGAAGAGGCAGAGATACGCAGAGCAAATTGAGAGAACAATAGGCCGTTTTCTCTACTGATGGCTAGCTAGTAAATTTATGTTAGTCTGCAATCTTCCCGGAAGCTCCAAAGCTTCCGGGAAGGTGTTCCGCAAAAATACTTAACCTAGCGGTCAGTAACATCTTTTGAGATCGATCATGGGAAATACAGTGGCAAAAGTTAAGGAAACAGCGCGTGGCGCGCGCACGGTGGCGACCAATCGTAAGGCCCGCCATGAGTATTTTATCGAAGAAATCTACGAAGCGGGCATCGTGCTTACAGGCACCGAGATCAAGTCGGTGCGCGGCGGGCGCATCAGCTTGCAGGAGGGCTTTGTCCTGGTCAAAAATGGCGAGGCGTGGCTGCTCAATGTGAATATTGCCCACTACGAGCAGGGGAATCGCTTCAATCATGAGGAGCGCCGCGACCGCAAGCTGCTGCTCAACCGCCGCGAGATCAACGCTCTTCACGAAGCAGCTACGCGGCGCGGCTACACCCTCGTGCCGCTGCGCGTCTACATCAACGAGCGCGGCCGCGCCAAGGTTGAGGTGGGCGTGGCGCGCGGCAAGCAGCTTCACGACAAGCGCGACACCATTGCCAAACGGGACAGCGAGCGCGATCTGCAGCGGGCGATTAAAGGTGACTGGTAGCCTGCGCCCGGCCATCGACCTTCCGCACGGCGCGCTGTCGCTGCCCGCGTTTCTGCCAGACGCCACACTGGGCGTCGTGCGCGCCGTGGACAGCGCCGATGTCGAGGCCGCGGGCATCGGCGCGCTGGTGATGAACACCTTCCACCTGATGCAGCATCCCGGCGCCTCCACGATCCAGGCGCTGGGCGGTCTCCATGCAATGGCGGGCTGGCGCGGCCCGATTCTCACCGATTCGGGTGGTTTTCAGGCATATTCGCTGATCCGAGAACAGCCCAAACTCGGCTCGCTTACCAACAATGGCATTGTCGTGCGGCCGGAAGGGGCGGAGCGCAAGTTTCAATTGACCCCGGAGAAGTGCATCCAGCTTCAGATGAGCTATGGCGCCGACATTGTGATGTGTCTGGACGACTGCACACACGTGGACGATCCCGCGGATGTACAGGAGCTTTCGGTGCGGCGCACGATCGCCTGGGCCAAACGCTGCCGCACGGAGTTCGACCATTTGCGGGCGCAAAAGAAGACGCCGGCGCGCGGCCCGTTGCTTTTTGCTGTGGTGCAGGGCGGCGGTTCACCTGCCCTGCGCACGCGTTGCGCCGAAGCGCTGCTGGAGATCGGCTTCGACGGCTACGGGTACGGCGGCTGGCCCCTCGACGCCCAGGGCAACCTGGTGCACGATATGCTGGCGCTGACGCGGTCGCTGATCCCTCCAGCCTATCCCCTGCATGGGCTGGGCATTGGCCATCCGGTCAATATTGCCGCGGCCGCGGCGCTTGGCTACCAAACTTTCGACAGCGCGCTGCCCACGCGCGACGCCCGCCGCGGCCGGCTGTACACCTTCACAAACGCCGCGCCTGGTCCTTCGTCCCTTGCCTCTGATAGATCCTGGCTCCGTTTTGTCTACATCACAGACGACAAGTACATCAAAGACGCGCGGCCAGTGGAGGAGGGCTGTGACTGCCTGACCTGTCGGCGCTATAGTCGCGGCTATTTGCGCCATTTATACCGCGCCAATGAAGCGGCCTTCCAGCGGCTGGCGACGATCCACAACCTGCGTTTCATGGCGCGCCTGATGGAACACTTGCATCAGGGTTCATGATCAAGCATTGCTCACGCGGAGAACAGAAAGCGCACAAAGGGTGGGAATGTGTTGCCAGTAGAGGAAGTCGTGCAAGCGGTGTTGGCGAGCGCCAAATATGCAGAGATCGACCCGGCGCTGGCGGCCGAGGTCGCCGCGCAGGAGCTTGCTAAGGGCGCACGCGCCAAAGACGCGATTAAGCAGGTCAAGCGCCGGCTCCATCAGAGCGTGGCCGCATACTGGGACGGACGCGCCGACTTTGCCGCGTGGCGCACGGCGCTCGATGCCGCGCCGGATGCCGCGTCGCTGCGCGCGGCGTTGCTCCCGATCATGCAGGCGCATCATTCCACGCGCGAACGATTGCCCATTCTCGATGAGTTCTATCACACCATCTTTGACGGTCTCGGCCCGATTCGCAGCGTGCTCGACCTGGGCTGCGGGCTGAATCCGTTGGCGCTGCCGTGGATGAAGCTGCCGGCGGACGCAGCATATTTTGCGTGCGACGTGGATCGGGCGCAAATGGATTTTCTCGCCTGGTGGTTGGAGAAAAGTGGACGCCGCGGGCGCGCTTTTGTCTGGAACCTGCTCGACGGCGCACCGCACCTGGACCATTTGTTAGCGCACGATTCTGACGCAGAGACGCAGAGGCGCGGAGCTGTGCAGAGAAAGGCCGAAGAAAGGCCCTTATCTGTATTTCTTCCTCCTCCTGACTCTCCGCATCTCCGCGTCTCTGCGTCAAGACAGTTTCCTGAACCGCTCGATGTGGCGCTGTTGCTCAAGCTCGTGCCGTGCCTGGAGCAGTTGGACAGGCGCATCGGGGAGCGCTTGCTCGATGAAGCGACCGCGCGGGTGTTGATCGTCTCTTTTCCAGCGCAGAGCCTGGGCGGGCGGCGCAAGGGCATGATCGAGCACTACACCGCGCATATGGATGCCTTGCTTGAAGGCCGCGGCTGGGGGGTCGAACGCTTTGTGTTTGCCAGCGAACTGCTCTTTCGTCTACACAGAAATGAAGAGATGAGCAATGACTCTTAATCCGCCCTCACCGGTGGCCGCGCTGCGCGGCCTGGCTGACGATCCCGCGGCTGCATCGGCGCTGGCCGCGTCGATCCTCGCAGGCAATCACGGCAAGGATGTGCTGCTGGCCGCGCTCAAAGTGCTGGCCGAACATCCCACCGACGCCGCGCGACCGGCGCTGCGCAAACACTACGAGCGCTTCAGCCGCGACAAGGGCAAGCACGATCAAGGCGGCTACATGCGTCGTGCGGTGTTGGATGCGTTGCGCGCGGCCGCGCGTCCGGCGGATGCGGGCTGGCTGGCGCAGGCCTGCGAAACCTATGAATTCTGGCCGCCGGACTTCGCTGAGGATGCGGTGCTGATTCGCGCCGCGGCGTTGGTGGCGCTGGTTGAAGTCGATCCTGAGCTGGCGCGCTATCACGCCACTCGCTTGTTGGTCGATCCCTACACCGCGCGCATGACGGGCGAGCCCGCGGTGTCCGCGGCGCGCGTGCTGGGCGCGCTGGGCGAGAATTTGCCGCTCTACCTGGTCGTCTGCCAGAACACACCGCGCGACGAGGCGGCGGCCACCGTCCTCCCCGAAGTGATCGCCGAATGTCTGCGCCAACTGACAACGCTTCCCGCCGCGCTGGTCGAACGCCTGCTGGAAGAGTATGCGAGCACGCGTTCGTCGATTATGCGCATGGGGCTGTTCGACCTGCTCCTGCATCACCACGAAGGGCCGCTGGGCCGCGCCTATTTTACTCGCTTTCTCGACGAGACCACCGACCTCGACATCTATCGCTATCTGGTGATGTCGATCGTCGTGGCAGGACACGAGGAGTCGCTGCACGATCTGCGCCAGGCGGCCTATCGCGAGCGGCGGCGCGGCAAGCAGGAGATTCTGCTGGAAGCAGCCGCGATCCTGGCGCACCGCCCTGAATTTGGCGAACTGGCGGCGCATCTGCGCGGAAAGCTGGCAAAGGCCTGACCAGGAATATACCTTATTGTTGGGCTACAGGATTGAACACCCCGCCAAACCGGGACTCAGAAAAAAGTCACTCTTCCTCGCTCAGCCTTTGCCGCGCTGCCAATTGACGCCGCTCAGCAGCGGGCTGTAGAGGTCATCCTCGATGCTGGTGACCAGGGCCGCCAGCTCCTCCGGCGTCGGGTCGTGATCCTGAAACTCCACAAAGGGTGCGTTGGCGATGCGGGCGAGAGGCGTTTGCTCGTTGCCTTCGCCCATTACCAGCACCGCGGCCGCGGCCAGCGCATCCGCGACGTTGGCCTGGGTCATTTGCAGCGGGCGGCCAAAGAGATCGGACTGACCGCGGTAGTCATACAAAGCCAGAAAACCGCTGTGCGCCACAGTGAAGCCGGTCACGCCCCAGCGCAGTGGCAGCGGGCGGCTGTCGGTGATGATCACACCCACACGATGTAACCCAAAGCGTTGCCGAAGATAGCCGCGGATGGCATTGGCCGCGGCCTGTGGCGCCTGCGGCCACAGGACATACTGTCCGTCGCTGTTCGACTCGTCGATGCCGGCAAAGGGCATCAGCACGTGCGCCTTGATGGTCAGATAAACGGCATAACGGCTGAGCGCGGCGGGTAGAAAGTAGGTCGATTCTGCCTCAATCAGCGCGGTTTTGGCGGTCTCTGCCAGAGGGACGGTGCGCCCCTGGCAGAGGGCTACGATCTTGGACGCAATCGCCAGAACTTCCCCTTCGTTGAATTCGGACAAATGCTGGTCGAGGACGGCAAAGAGATCGCGGTCGGCTGTCGTGATCTTGTGCGTTGTCAGTGCGTGGATGTGCATCAATTTCTCATTTCATAGCGGTAATCTGCGGCGTAGCTGCTGTGATGATACAATAGCATCGAACAGTCACCGAAGTGGAACGACAAACGCGCAACGAACATGAGACAGAGCATGGCAACCAAAACCATCACGCGACGACAGGCATGGCTGCTGGCGGCGCGGCCAAAGACATTGCCGGCCGCGCTTTCTCCCGTCATTGTGGGGACCGCACTGGCCTTTGCCGCTGACACGCTGGCCTGGCTGCCGGCGCTGGCCGCGGCGTTGGGCGCGCTGCTGCTGCAAATCTTGAGCAATTTTGCCAACGATTATTCCGACTTCTTCCGCGGCGCGGACCCACACGATCGTCTGGGGCCGGTGCGTGTAACCAGCGCCGGCCTGATCACGCCCGCGGACCTGCGCAAGGGCATCATGGCCGTCATTGGGGCCGCCGCGCTGGTCGGCCTCTATCTCATCTGGGTGGGCGGCTGGCCGATTCTCCTTGTGGGCGTGGCTGCAATTGTGGCGGCGTTGGCCTATACGGGCGGGCCTTTTCCTTTTGGTTACTACGGATTGGGCGAAGTTTTTGTTCTGCTTTTCTTTGGTGTGGTCGCTGTATGTGGAACTTACTACGTGCAGAGCCTGGCGCTGACTTCCGTCGTGGTGACGGCGTCGGTGGGCGTGGGCGCGCTGGTGACCGCGATCCTTATCGTCAATAACTACCGCGACATCGACACCGACCGCCGCGCGGGCAAGCGCACGCTGGCGGTGCGCCTGGGCCGGCGCGGCGCGCAGCTCGAGTATGCGCTCTTCGTGGCGGTCGCCTATGGCGTGACGCTGCTGCTCTGGCTGGTGGAGGGCGCGGGCGCGTGGGTGCTGCTGGCCTGGCTCACCGCGCCGCTGGCGGTGCAACTCGTGCGCACGCTGATGACAGCCATCGATGGCCCCGCGCTCAATCGCGCGCTGGCCGGCACCGCGCGGCTGGGTCTGTTGTACAGCCTGTTGCTGGCCGCGGGGATTGTTTTGGGGAGGTAAGAACATGAGGTCCTGGAGTTTTCCAACAAGGAGATAATCGTGGAGCCGAAGCTGAAAATTGTCATGATCTCATCGGAAGTCGCGCCTTTTGCCAAAACCGGCGGGCTGGCCGATGTTGTGGGCGCGCTGCCGCAGGTGTTGCAACGGATGGGGCATGAGGTGATCGTCGTCATGCCGCGCTACGGCAGCATCGATGGGCAGCGTTATGGCTTGCGCCGCTACTTTGACACGATGGGTGTGTGGATGGGCAACACGCAGGAGTGGTGCGCGGTCGATGTGGCGAACAACGACGGCGTGCCGGTTTACTTTATCGAGAACAACAAGTATTTCGAGCGCGCCGGCCTTTACCACGACGAGAATTACAACGACTATGCTGACAATCCACAACGTTTTGGCTTTTTGACGCGCGCCGGGCTCCAACTTTGCCAGGATCTGGGGTTTGCGCCCGACATTGTGCACGCGCACGATTGGCAAACCGCGCTGGCCGCGGCGTATCTGAAGATCTGGCACTGGAACGACCCGCTGCTTGGTCGCGCGGCCAGCGTGCTCACCATCCACAATATCGCCTATCAGGGCAAGTACGGCGCGTCGAATTTCGACTATCTTGGCTTGCAGTGGAGCAACTTCACCCCCGACAAATTTGAGGATTACGGCGCGATCAACTTTCTCAAAGGTGGGATCGTCTATGCTGACGCCGTCAACACGGTCAGCCCCACCTACGCCAACGAAACACGCACGCCCGCGCTTGGCTATGGTCTGGCGCCGTACCTCAACGACAGGGGCGACGACTATGTCGGCATCCTCAACGGCGTCGATTACACGCAGTGGAACCCGGCGGTGGATAAACTGATCCCGGCGCACTATACGGTGGACGACCTCACCGGCAAGCGCATCTGCAAGGCAGAGCTCCAGCGGCGCTTCCTGCTGGATGTCAATCCGAGTGTTCCCATCATCGGCGTGGTCAGCCGGCTGGTGGCGCAGAAGGGGCTTGACCTGCTGGCCGCGACGATCGAGCGCATTGTCAACAACATGGCGGTGCAGTTCGTCATTCTTGGTTCGGGCGATAAGGGGCTGGAAAGTTTCTATGCCAGCCTGCCCGCACGCTATCCTGGGCGCATCGGCAGCTTTATCGGCTACAACAACCAGCTTGCGCACTGGATCGAGGCGGGCGCTGATTTCTTCATCATGCCGTCGATCTACGAGCCGTGTGGCTTGAACCAGATTTACTCGCTCAAGTACGGCACGCTGCCCATCGTGCGCGCCACCGGCGGCCTCGACGACACCGTGCAGCAATATGTCGAACGCACTGGCGACGGCACCGGCTTCAAATTCTGGGACCCTACGCCCGACGCCATTTACTACACGGTGGGCTGGGCGGTCAGCACCTATTACGACCGGCCGCAGCACATCGCCAAGATGATGCGCACCGCCATGCAGCAGGACTATTCGTGGGAGAAGAGCGCAGCGCAGTATGAGGAACTGTACGCGCGGGCGCTGCGGAATAAAGCGCCTGCATAAGGAGCCTCTTCCAGGAAGCTCGAAACTTCCTGGAAGATTGTGAACGAGCGTCAAATCAACCCTTCACCGTGAGTGGCAGGAATAGCTCGAACGCCTTTTCGCCGGGTGCGTTGTCCTTGGCGGTAAATGCCACATCGTCCAGGAAGAAGTTGCTGTTCCCCGTGGCGTTGAGCGTCGTGCGGAAGCGCAGCATTACAGTTTGCCCGGCGAAAGCGCTCAGGTCGATGGTTTCCAACGTCCAGCTACTGGTGTTCTTGCTCTGGCAAAGCTCATAGCTTTTGACCGCGCTCTGGCCGACGAACACCTGCGTGCTGTCCTGCCCACACGTATCTTCGGAGCCGATCTGATAGTAGAAGCTGAGCAGCGGCGTCGCGGCGAAGACGACGATCTGCTGGCTCAATTCGCCCACCTCGTTGGCCGCGCCACCCAGCCAGACCGCATAATCACCGGATCGCGGCGCGATGTCTTGCAGATTCTTCCGCTCCATAATCAGCGAACCGACGCCGCCAAACGTGCTTGATGTTTCGCTCCACGTCCCGTCTGCACCCTGGTCGAAGTTGCCGTTGCGCAGTGCGGCGGGCGGCGGTGGTGGGGGCGGTGCGCTCGCCTTGCCGATGCGAGCAATGTAGACATCCTCTTTCACGTTCTTATTGGGCTGCACCACGCCCGGCGTCGTCGGGAAAGGCTGGCTGTTCGACGAGTCCGTGTAGCCGGTGACATAAGCCTCGCCGTCGGCCTTGACAACAATATCACCCGCCCATTCGTCATAGTTGCCGCCCAGATAGGTGCTGTAGCGCAGGCTGCCGTCGCTGTTGAAGGCCGTGACAAAAGCGTCCATGCAGAAGCGGTCGTTCCAGCCAAGACAGATGCCGCCCGCCAGGTCGCGCTGGATCGCGTCCTTGATGGGGAACTCCTTGCCGTTGGTGTTGCCGGTGACATAGACATTGCCAGCGTCGTCCATATCCACGCCGCGCATAAACTCTTGATCGGTGCGCCCGGTTGACCCCAGAAAGGTGCTGAACACAAACGCGCTGCCATCCGGCGTCAGCTTCGCCACAAACGCATGGTAATAACAATACGGGCTGTCGTCGATGTAGTCGACCGGACACGTGGGCTGCACCGCGTTCGTCGTCACCGGAAATTCGCTGGAGGAGGTGTCGCCGGAGATCGCGATAGCGCCAGTCGGGTCCACGGCAATTCCGCGCGCCTTGTCCGACGACCAGCCGCCCAGGTAGCTCATGGTGAGCACGTCACCTGCCGCGTTGGCGATCACGATCACGGCGTCGTCGCTGCAACTGCGATTGGGGCCAGAGCGGCCACATTCCTTCTGGATGGCATTGGCCGTCACCGGCAGATGCGCGCCGGTCGTATTGCCCGCCAGATAGATCTGACCGTTGGCGCCCACGTCGATCGCGCTGCCTTCGTCCGCGTCGCTGCCGCCGTAGTGGCGCTGCAACAGGAACTGCGTCACCGCGGGGTCGATCTTGCGCAGCGCGATCTGGCTGCCGTACCAGGTTTCACCCTCCTGGATGAGCGGATCCACGCCGGTGAGATAGACATTGCCCTGTGCGTCGAGCACAAGATTGCGACCGCTGTAGAAGTTGTACATCTCGATGCCCAGGTAGGTGCTGACCGCCAGCTTGCCCTGCGCGTTCAGCTTGACCAGCACGCTGTTGCCCTTGTCCGGCTTGGCCGGCAGCAACGTGGTCTGGATCGGGAAGTCGCTCGAATCGACGCTGGCAGTCAGGTACGCCTCGCCTGCGGCATTGGCCGCGACGGCCAGCGCTTCGTCCGTGCTGCGCCCGCCGATATAGGTGGAGTAGAGCAGTTGCTTCGCATCAGGGCTGAGCTTGCTCACAAAGATGTCGCTGCTGCCTGCCTGCGTCTGCCCTGTCGCGCCGGGAAAGTCGAGCGAGAAGGTCTTGCCCACCACGTAGACGTTGCCCTGCGGGTCGAGCGCAATCCCGCGGCCATACTCCGCGCCGTTGCCGCCCAGCATCGTGCTGAAGACCAGGTCGGGGTCGATCACCAGTTCGTGGCTGGGGTTGTACGCGCCCACGGCAAAGCCAAAGACGCCCGCGCCCACCGCGTGAAAACGGACATCGACCGCGATCTGGCGCCCGTCGAGGATCTGCCACGCCACCGGCGCGCGCTCCACCAGCTGCGCGCCGGCGAGTTGAATGTGCAGATCGCCCGACGCCGCGTCGATGCGCGCGCCCTCTGCGCCCGCGTACTGCCAGCGGATGCGCGCCGGGTCCGCGCCCGCGGCCAGGGTGTACGTCCCCTTGATGCGGGTGGCGTCACCGGTGTAGACCAGCGCCGTGCCGGGGTAGAGCTCGGCATAGCGCACGCCGGCATAGGTTGGCGCACCCTCGCGCCAGCCAGCCGGCTCCGCGCCCGCATAGAAGTTGACAACGCCGGGCAATGGCATGACGCCGTCAACGCGCCCGCCGGCATTGGCATGCACGAACTGCACGCGCAGGGCCGGGCTGGAAGGCGCGGCGCGTACGGTCATCTCCGTGGCGCTGAACTGCACTGCGCCCTCGGCGACCCGCGCCTCCATCTGCACGCCGGGCGCGCTCTGCCCGACGTTGGGCATGAAGCTCAGCGGCAGGCGCGGCTGTGCGGCGGAAAGCGCAGGTTCGATGGACGCCACGGGGTTTGCCGGTGTCGCGCGCGGGGCAAGTTGCGCCAGCCGCGCCTGGCTGCCCAGCAGCGCGATCAGCAATAGGCCAGTCAACAGCACAAACTGTAGGCGATGCGCAGTAGGGAACTGCGCGGTGGTGAAGGTGTACATGGTGCTTTCATAACTCCTTGTGACTGTGAATCATTGGGCATTCGCTTGCCAACTTATTGTAGGCAAAGCAACCATGCTCACCAGCAACAAAGTGTTACAGAAGACTGCTACAAAAAGTGCTACAACGGATTCAGGGAAGCAGCGGATTTGATCAGAGGGTCAGCGAAGGATCGCCATGCGCGTTCATAGCAGGGGCGGCGCTGTTATGGTCTGCGATGAGGTTGGCTTGACTTACTGGGCTTGTGCTATGCAGGCGCAAGCGTGCTGTGCAGGGTCTCAATGCCCCACAGCTCGATCCTATAGCCAAGCATCGCTGTGTGCAGCGCGTCATCCGCGCGCAAATCGGCGTCCCCGCACAATGGCGGTGGCGCGTCCATCGATGGCTGCCGCCAACATAGATGATCGCATACGTCTCGGCAGCGTGGCGGTACGGTGATTGGGTGCACATGCTCGCCTAGCTGGCGTAGGTTTTCTAGCAATTCTGCTAAATCGGCGGCATGGATATGTCGAAGGCGTGGACGCCCGCCGACGTCTGCTAATTCGGCAAGCAAGTCGTCACTGATGACAGGTGCGAGTTGCTGGCCGCGCCAACCTTTCAAAAGCAAAAGCGACTGCGGCCCGTCCAGGAGGACGCGAATCCAAAGATTGGCGTCAACGACGAGGCGCAGTATCGTAGCCTGCTGCCCTCTCCTCGCGCACCATGCGAACTTCGGCGGCGATCTTGGCGTCGCTAATGTCGTCGGCCGGCCGGCGCGTGGCCAGCCGTTGCATCAGCCTGGCCACGCGTGCATCGTGATGCATCGCCCAGAGGGTGCGGATGATTCGTCTTTTTTAAACACTGATCGCCACTGCTTTTCCTGCTATCGCATCGAGAAGAAACTATCCAGACGCCTTGTGCGCGGAGATGCGTGAGCTTTTTAGCTGTGTCCACGGCTGCCAATCCTCGGCGCGCCAGGGGCCGCCTTTGGCAGAGGGGACGGGGCGGTGGGCGTTGTCGCCGTAGCGGAAGGCCCAGTCGCGGTCGCACGCCTGGCAGGCCATGCAGCCGGCGCTGTCGGGCGGGCAGCTTAGCCCAGTCTGATCCTGGGCGGCGCGGCGCAGCTCATAGTGAAAGTAATTTTCGCTGACGCCGCTCTGCACCACATCCCACGGCAGCGGGTCGCCGATCGTCCACGCGCCAATGTAGTGCTCCTTTTCCAGCCCGTGCTCAGCCATCGCCGCAAAGAAGGATTTCACCGTCAGCCCGCCGGAGGGGATCGCGAGCAGCACCGCGGCCAGGCTGCGGTCGCCGCGGCTGAGCACCGCCTGCACCTCGGCCCAGTCCGGCGAGTCCGCGCGCACCTCCACGCCGTGTCGCGCCAGGGACTGATAGACCAGCTTCTGCCGCGCGCGCAGCGTGTTCACCGGGGTCATGCCTTCCCACTGGAAGGGCGTGTGCGCCTTGGGCACGAAAGGCGTGGCGTTGATGGCGATGCGTCGTTTGAAACGGCTGCGCGCGGCCAGCGTGAAGTCGATGATCGCCTGGATATCCTCGTCGGTCTCGGTGGGGTGGCCGACCATGAAGTAGAGCTTGAGCTGCGGGAAGTTGAACGCCTGCGCCAGGCTGATCGCTTCCATCATCTGATCTTCGGTCTGCGTCTTGTTGATCACGTTGCGCAGCCGCTGCGAGCCAGCTTCGGGCGCCACGGTAAGGTTTTTAGCCCCGGTCTCGGCCAGCGCGCGGATCAGCGGCACGGAGAGCGGATCCATGCGCATCGACGACGCGCTGAGGCTGGCGCCCATGCGCTGCAGCTCGACTGCCAGCGCGTCGATCTGCGTGTGGTCGGAGACCGCGGCGCTGACCAGGCCCACTTTCGTATAGCCAAGAGAAAGAGCGCGTTCCGCCGACGCAAGCAGACGGTCAAGCGGTTGTTCGCGCGCCGGGCGGTAAACATAGCCGGCCAGACAGAAGCGGCAGCCGCGGCCGCAGCCGCGCGCGATCTCCATTAGGTGCATGTTGGAGAACTCGGCGTCGGGTGTATAGAGCGCGCTGCTTGTGTCGAAGTCGGGCAGCGCGCGCACCCACAGCCGCTTCACCTGGCGAAAGTGCGGGTGCGCGCGGTTGGAAGGGCGCAGGCTCGGCGCATACCAGCCGGGGGTGCGGTCCAGCTCTGCCAGCAGCGCGGCTGGTTCGTCCAGCCCGTCGCGGCAGAGGTCGATAAAATGCGGCACGGCCTCTTCGCCCTCGCCGATCAGGATCGCGTCGAAGAAAGGCGCCACTGGCTCTGGGTTCATTGTCACGCCCGGCCCGCCCGCGATCAGCAGCGGCCACGGCGCGCCGTTCCACTGCCGCGAAGCCGCACGATCCGCGGCCAGCGGCGGAATGCCAGCGTGGCGCAGCAGCTCGACCACGTTGAAGTAGTCCATCTCCCACGAGATAGTGAAGGCCCACACCGCGAAATCGACCGCGGGGGATTCGCTCTCCAGCGAGAGCAGCGGCTTGCCGGCCTGCGCCGCGCCTTTCTCCCAGAAGATGCGCTCGCAGACAACATCCGGCTCAGCGTTGAAGGTTCGGTAGAGAATCTGCAGGGCCAGGCTGCTCATGCCGACGTAGTAGCTGTTGGGCATGGTCAGCGCAACGGCCATCCGCCCGCCCCAGTCTTTGTAGATGGCGCCAGTTTCGCTGCTGCCGGGCGCGCCCGCGGTGCGGTGCTCGGCAGCTTTGCGCGGCTTTGGTTGTGACGTTTTTGGGTGTGACGTTCGTTTGCGGCTCAATCGTTTCGATCCTTATCAATATTCCCACGGTTCGTGCGGACTCGATGCAGAGTATATCACAGGTGCACAAGCAATTTTTGTAAGAGCAGGCAGGATTGACAAGTTTTTTAGCCTATGCTAAAATATATTTTAGAATTTATTATTGAGTGTTATTGTAACACGACAGGCACGTGCGCTGATGGGAGATAGCAGAATGACTTCAACATCGTTCACACTGGACCGGCTGCCGGTTGGTGTTGTGGCGCGCATCGCCTCGCTGACGATGACGGGTGCAGAGCGCCGGCGCATGATGGATCTCGGCTTGCTGCCTGGCGCGGCCATCGAAGTGGCCCTGGAAAATCCGCTCGGCGATCCGACCGCCTACCGCGTGCGCGGCGCCGTGATTGCCCTGCGTCGCGAGCAAGCGCAGCAGATCCAAATCGCGTTGGAGGAGACGCGCCGCCCGGACGCGCAGGCCGCCGCGTGAATAGCATGAACGTTCTGACTCTTTATCATTTTTATGGATCCGATTTTTATGGATCTGGTTCGACGGACGTCTAGGAGATACAACGATGAGCAATGTTCCAGTTTCCACAGTACATGCTGCCTCTGCCTGTGCAACTTGTCCGATGTATAACGGCGCACAGTTGACCAAGCTTGGCATTAACATGACCGACTGGGATTATATTATTGCGCTGGCGGGCAACCCCAACACGGGCAAGAGCACGGTCTTCAACGCGCTGACCGGGCTGCGCCAGCATACTGGCAACTGGCCGGGCAAGACCGTCGTGCGCGCGGAGGGCGGCTTTCTCTATGACGAGAAGCGTTACAAGCTGGTTGATCTGCCGGGGACGTACTCGCTGCTCTCCACCAGCGCTGACGAAGAAGTGGCGCGTGATTTTATCCTCTTCGGGCAGCCGTCGGTGACGGTGGTCGTGGTCGATGCCACGCGGCTCGAACGCAACCTCAACCTGGCGCTGCAGGTGCTGGAGATCACCGACCGTGTGGTGATCGCGCTCAACTTGATGGACGAGGCGAAGCGCCACGGCATCGAGGTGGACGAGCGCCATCTGGCGCGCGAACTAGGCGTGCCAGTGGTGCCGATGGCCGCGCGGCAGGGCGAAGGCATTCAGGATCTGCTCAAGGCTATCGCCGAGGTGGCGAGCGGCGCGTATGTCACGCGACCGCGACGCATCAACCACCGCGATCCACAGTTGGAAGGCGTTGTCGGCCAGCTTGTGCGCCAGGTTGAATACGCTTTCCCCGGCCTGCCCAACGCACGCTGGGTGGCGCTGCGCCTGCTTGATGGCGACGAGAGCATCGAACGCGCGGTGGCGGACGGCACGCTGGGCCAGCTTGCCCAGACGCAGGCGCCGCAGCCCAAACCTGCGATCCGGTTGGAATTGGAGACGGCGAATTATGGCGATTAACAACGACCAACTGCTCGACAGCGCGCGCAAGCTGCGCGGTGAAATCGGCCCTGACTATCACGACCGGCTGATGGCGTCGATGTACGCCGAAGCGGAGCAGATCGCTGACCGCTCGGTCACAGTGGCGGGCGCGGGCGAGCGCGTCACCTTTGACCGCACGCTCGACCGCATCCTTACCAGCAAGACGTGGGGCTTTCCTATGATGCTGCTGCTGTTGATGGGTGTTTTTTGGCTGACGATTACCGGCGCCAACATTCCGTCGCAGATGCTGGGCACGCTGCTGCTCGACTATGGCTACAACTGGCTGCATCAGGGCGCGGCGCTGCTGGGCGCGCCGGCCTGGCTCTCCGGCCTGCTGATCGATGGCGTCTATCTGGCGACCGCGTGGGTGATCGCGGTGATGCTGCCGCCGATGGCGATCTTTTTTCCGCTCTTTACGCTGCTCGAAGACTTTGGCTATCTGCCGCGCGTGGCCTTCAATTTAGATCGGCTCTTTCACAAAGCCGGCGCGCATGGCAAACAATCGCTCTCCATGGTGATGGGTTATGGCTGCAACGCCGCGGGCGTGGTGGCGACGCGCATCATCGAAAGCCCGCGCGAGCGGCTGATCGCGATCATCACCAACAACTTC